>WTGR01000121.1 GCA_011523485.1 Acidobacteriota bacterium | reverse complement strand
CGGCGCGTCCGCGAGGGGAACCAGTTGGAGCAGGACCACATGCGCAACCGGCAGACGGTGGTCCACTGGCTCATCGAGAACACGGACGCGATCGAGGTGCGGCGGCGGGACGGCAGGACCTACAACGTCGTGACCGATGCCGAAGCGTTCCGCACCGGTGTCGCCACCCTGCTCGCCGAGGTGCAGCGGATCAAGTCGGAGGGCGACTACGACGCGGCCCGGTCGCTGTTCGAAACCTACGGCATCCGCTTCGATCCGGCGCTGCGCGACGAGGTTCTGGAGCGGGTGGCCCGCGTGGACCTGCCGTCCTACACCGGCTTCGTGATGCCGAAGTTGGAAGCGGTGACCGCCGCCGACGGATCGATCACCGACGTCGTCATTTCCTACCCGCGGGACTTCACGCAGCAGATGCTGGAGTACTCGGGGAAGCGGTAGGAGTATCGGGCCTGCGGCGGGAGCGGCGGGGCGTGGGAAGCCACCGCAGGTCTGTAGCACGTAGGGTTGAACTGGCCCGCTTTATCCGCTTCATCGCTTCGGGAAGAGGTAGTTGGCCACGATGGCGAACAGGCCGAGAACCGAAGCCGTAGTGGAGCCGATCAGAGTCGTGAGCACGGCCACGGAGAGCTCGAACGGGATGAAGCTGAATCCATGCATCAGCAGGATCAGCCCGTTTACGACAAGCCAGACAACGATGAGCCAGAACAGACGGTTGCCGTATGTCTTCCGCTGATCGCGATCCTGAACGAGGTCGTCGACTTCTGCTCGCAGCCGCGCGTTCTCAAGGGACTTCTTCTCTTCGTCATACAGGCCGGCTGCTTGCTGGTCGGGTTCCGTAGGTTCCCCGGCCTGGAGGAGGCGAAGGTCAGGATCCGGCATTCGCCCGCAGCTTCCGTGCGAAGTAGTCGCGGATGAGGGGATTCGGGATCACCAAGTCGCGTTCGCCGGGATGCCTGTCCCGGATCACTCGCCAGGGTCCGTCCTGCTCGTGCGTGAGTTGCGACAGTGCAAGCCCCGACATGTGGCCGTAGACCTCCCACACCCGCTCGACGAGTCTTGTCGCGAAGGTATCCTCTGGAGGGATACGCGGTGTATTCCATCGAAGCCTGCTGCGGTCGACCTGGAAGGCGCGTACGGGCTTCAGAATGGGTCCACTTCCCCAGATTTTCACTGCATGGTAGAGCTCTGGAAAAACGGGTCCCCATCGCCAAGCCTGCGCATACTCGGCGCTCAAGGCTCCTTGCTCGTATCCGAGGTGCCACCCGTGGCCGAAGTACACCAGCTTCTGGATCTTCATCGGGTCGATCGGTTCGCCTGCCGACTTCGCGACATCCAGGAAGGTATTGGCGATTGCGACGGCCAAATGCGACATGATCCATACCCCTCACGTTCCAAGGACGAACGTGCAGATCACATCTTGACACACTGGGCTTCGTTGTGAGCTGGGTCGTGTCGTCCCGATTGCGGTCGGCGTGCAGGCGCTCCGGGAGATGACGATCGCTTCGTGTACGGTGCGGTCTTTGCCTGCCGCCGGCGAATGCACCTGTCCTCGAGAATCGGATGACTTCGGTCAGAAGCCACTACTACCGCCTGGTCAGCAGCTCCCGCAGCCTGAGCACGCCTTCGCTGGCCGGGCCGACCACCGGAGCCGCGTGCGCGGCGGCGCTGCCGGGCAGGATCCGCTCCATCGAGAACTGTGCGAACAGGATGGCCGTCCCGTCGTCGATGGCCCGCACGGCCTCGAGCACGAGCTCGTCGTGGCGCGCGGGGTCGCCGCCCACCAGCGCGTCGAGGGCGCCGTCCACCGCCGAGCGGGTAATCGACAGTGGATGCGAGCGCCGCGCCGCCTCCGCCTCGATCTCCGCCGACAACAGCACGGACGAGTCGGGCGCCGTCGACATCACGTGCAGCGGTCGGTCGAGGGAGAACGAGCGCTCGACGATCCCGTCGAACGAGGTCATCACCGGGATGTCCATCCCCTCGCGCGCCCGCTTGGTCATGTCGCCGAAGAACGAGCCGGTGACGATGATCGCCTCGGCCCCGGTCGACGCGCTGTACTTCACCAGCCGGTCGACGCGGGCGCCGAGCTCGGCGTCGTCCGCCGATCCGCGGCTGCGGTCGAGGTAGAGCGAGCCGTCGAGGAGGTGGGCGACGTCGGCCGCCGACCAGTTGCGGTCGAAGGCGGTCTGCGTCGTCGGGATCGCGTTCATCAGCGCATGGATCGCGCCGATCCGATAGCGTCGCTGCTGGGTCATGCTGTGCTCCGGTCTTCGATTGCGCCCGCCCGTCACTCCGACGCCGCGTACGACTTGCTGAAGCCGTTGCGGCTGTTCGTCACCGTGAAGCTGCCGTCCCGCCGCGCCTCTACCTTGATCCAGTGCGCGGGCCCGCTGTGGACCGGCGGCGGCGCGGCGTTGGATCCGCGGCGCGGCGGCGGGACGGGCGCCAGAGGCATCGCGTCCGGCTGCTCGTCGAACAGGTTCGCGATGAACACGCCGGGCACGGTGTACTCCTGGCCGCTCAGGACCGAGAAGTGGAGCTGCCACAGGTCCATCAGGCGGGGGGCGGTGTGCAGCGTGGTCATCGTGTCGGGCGTGCCCCCCTTGCGGGTGCCGTTGTTCATGATGGCCACCCGCGGCGCGACGCCGTGGACGAGGACCTGCGAGTTCGACGTGTTGAGCCCGTGGTGCGAGACGATATAGAGATCGACCGCGCCGATGGGGTTGTTCGGGCACATCAGTTCGAATTCCTTGTTGACCGTCAGGTCGCCGAGGTGCAGCGCCCGAAAGCGCCCGAACCGCAGGTGGATACCGGCCGACTGCGCGTTGTCGCCCCGGTCCTCCGGCGCGCGCTCGAAGTCCGCGCAGTACGGGTTCGGCTCGCCGGCGCCGGGCAACGGCTCCCCGACAACTTCGCCCGCCGAGGCCATGACACGCACGTCGACCCCGCTCAAGGGCACCTTGTCGCCCGGGGTTGCCACCGTCCGGCGGGCAGCGCCGTAAAGCTCGCGATAGGGTCCCTCGAAAAAGGTCCGAACGGTCCGGTTGTCCTCCACCGTCGGTCCCTTGTCGATGTAGTGCCCGATCGGGATCCGCGTCGCGAGCTCCGCCAGGCCGCCGTAGTGGTCGCCGTGCCAGTGGGTGGTCAGCAGGTGGTCGATCCGCTCCAGTCCGGCGTCCTCGACCGCGGCCATGATGCGGCTGACGTCGCGGTCTGCGTTCGCGCCGCCGTTGCCGGTGTCCATCAGCATCGACTCGCCCGTGGGCGAGACGAAGAGAGTGGCGCCGCCTCCTTCCACGTCCACGAGGTAGATGCTCAGCAGGTCGCCGTCCGGCGACTGCGCCGAGGCCACGGTGCTCGCGATCGCCAGCGCCAGCAGCAAGCGGATGGCTGTCTTCATGGTGTCTTTCCCTCGCTGAGAGTGTCGATGAACGCGGCTCCGGCGTTGAGCAACGCAGGTTGACGATTATAGGCGGATCGCGGCGCTCGCCCGGAATCGTCGCCCGGCTCCGTTTCCGCCCAGCCAGGCCTCTCCGGTAGTCTGCGCCGTTCGACGAAGCGGACTACCGGCGCAGCCGGCCCGGCGGCACGCCGGCGCGGCGCGCCTCCTCCTGGATGCCGCGGATTTCCTGCTCCAGGCGGACCGCTTCCGCTTGCGTGCGCTCGAGCTCCGCCAGCGCCTCGGCCCGCTGTCGTTCGACGACCCGCCGCCGGGCGGGATCGTCCATCCCGGTGAACTGCGCCCACAGGCCGTCCGCCCGATTCTGCAGCGCCGAGGCCATCAGCTCGGCGCGCTCCCGAGCCTGCTGCGCCGCGGCAACGCGGGCGCGCCAGTCGTCCTCGGCCGGGGCGTCGCCGGCTTCCGCGGCCCCGGATCCGGCTTCTAAGTCCTGGGCGCCGATGCCATGCCCGGCGTGCCCGGAGCCGGCGTCGGCCTCCTGCATCTCCGCCGCCGGGAGCGCGCCGATGGTCAGTCCGCCGCTGTTGCGCAGGTCGTCGTTCGTATAGACCCGCGAGCGGTCCTCGGGTGCGATGGCGGCCCGCCGGGCCTGCTCCAGGCGGGCGATCTCGACCAGCGACTGCGCCTGTGCGCCGGCCGGCGCCAGGTGCGGCGCGAGCGTCATCCCGACCGCAACGATGCACTCACGTCTCATGTCGTGCGCCTCCGTTCCGTCCCGTTGCCTGCAGGACGCATGCCAGCCGGCGACGCCGGCCTCCCGCGGCCCGAGGGTACCATGGCGAAGGGAGTGCGCCGGTCGCTGCGGCGGCTGGGGGCGACCGATCCGGGGCGACCGGCCGGCGCGCGGTAGAATGAGCCGGCCGTCGCCGGTGGACGGGGCCGCAACGTCGGGTCCGCGGCGGTCGTCTGTATGCTTCGGACGCCGCTCCGGGAAAACCCCGCGCGGGGCGGCGCACCGAGGACCACGTTTCATGAACGTCGGCATCGTCTGCTACGCGTCCGTCGGCGGCAGCGGGATCGTCGCCACGGAGCTCGCCAAGGGCCTCGCCCGGCGCGGCCACGAGGTGCGGCTCATCAGCAGCGAGCCGCCGGTGCGGCTGGGCGACTTCCAGGCGGGGCTGGCGTTCCACGCCGTGCGGACCCCCGGCTACCCGCTGTTCCGGGAGCCGCAGTACCTGCTGACGCTCGCCAACAAGATCGTCGAGGTGTGCCGCGAGGGGCGGCTCGACATCATTCACGCGCACTACGCGGTGCCGCACGCGACCGCCGCCTACCTGGCCCGGCAGATCGTGGCCGCCTCCGGGGACGGCCACGTGCCGCGGGTCATCACCACGCTGCACGGCACCGACGTCACGCTCATCGGCAGCGACGCGTCCTATCTGGAGACGGTCGCGTTCTCCATCGACCAGTCGCACGGCGTCACGGCGGTCTCGGGGAGCCTGCGGGACGACACGTACCGCCAACTGCCGGTACGGTCGCGGATCGAGGTCATTCCCAACTTCCTCGACTGCCGGGTTCACCGGCGGATCGCCGATGCCGGTCTTGCGTCGCGCTACCGTGGCGGCCGGCTCGACACGAAGCTGGTGATCCACGTCTCGAACTTCAGGCCGGTCAAGCGGGCGGATGTGGTGGTGGAGCTGTTTCGCCGCATCCGCGAGCAGGTGCCCGCGCGCCTCCTGCTGGTGGGGGACGGGCCCGACCTGTCGGCGGCCTGCCGCCGCGCACGTGATCTGGGGCTGGCGAGCGATGTCGAGCCGCTCGGCGAGCAGGAGCTGGTGGCGCCCCTGCTGTCGATCGCCGACCTGTGCCTCCTGCCCTCGGCGCAGGAGAGCTTCGGCGTCGCGGCGCTCGAGGCGATGGCGTGCGAAGTGCCGGTGGTCGCGTCGCGGGTAGGGGGGCTGCCCGAGGTGATCACGGACGGCGAGTCCGGCTTCCTCCGCGACCCGGACGACCTCGACGGGATGACCGCGTGCGCCGTCCGCCTGCTGACCGACCCCGCGCTCCACCGCCGCGTGGCGGCCGGCGGCTGGCAGACCGTGCACGATCGCTTCTGCGCCGAGGAAGTCGTGCCGCGCTACGAAGCCTTCTACCAGGCCGTGCTCGCGCGGGACGCCCCGGCGGTGCGGGACGATCCGGCTGTCCCGGCCCGATCGCGCGCCGGCTCGTGACGCATCGCTATACTGGGGGGACCATGCAAGTCCATCGAATAGCAACCGCGGTTGCCGTGTCCGCCCTGATTGGCGCGGGTGGTTTCGGGTCTGCCGTTCAGGCCCAGCCGCTGGCGACCGGCGAAGGACGGACGGCGCTCGGCGTGGCCCTGCGCCAGCTCAACAGCACGGGCAGCTTCCTGTCGATCGTGGCCCATCCCGACGACGAGAACAACGCGCTGCTGGCGCGGCTGTCCAGGGGGGAGGGCCACCGCACGGTGCTGCTGTCGGCGACGCGCGGCGACGGAGGGCAGAACGAGATCGGCGCCGAGCTGTTCGACGCCCTGGCGGTGCTGCGCACCGAGGAGTTGCACGCCGCGCACCGGCTGGACGGCGCCGAGCAGTACTTCACCCGCGCCGTCGACTTCGGCTACTCCTTCAGCATCGAGGAGACCTTCGAGCGGTGGGGCCGGGAGGAGATCCTCGGCGACTTCGTCCGGATGATCCGGACCATTCGCCCCGATGTCGTTACCGCCCTGCCTCCGGGGGGGCGCGGCGGCGGCCAGCATCACCAGGCGTCGGCGGTCCTCGCGCACGAAGCGTGGCACGCCGCCGCCGATCCGGGTCGCTTCCCGGAGCAGATCGCCGAGGGGCTCGCTCCCTGGCAGGCGCGGAAATTCTACTTCCGGGTCGGATTTCCGTTCGGCATGGGCTCCGGCCGGCCGGGATTCCGCGGCCGGTCGACGCCGGACCCGGATGTGACCACGGTGGACCTGGGCGGCTACGACCCCTTGCTCGGCGCCACCTACGCGGCGCTCGGGAGCCTCGCGCGGGGCATGCACAAGTGCCAGGGCACCACGCAACTGGTCGCGCTGCCGTCCGGGCCGGCGGGCGGGCGTTACCGGCTTGCGGAGACGACCATCGCGGGCCACTCGGCGGGGGGCGAGACCTCGTTGTTCGACGGGGTGGACACCTCCATCGAAGGACTCGCCCGCTTTGCGGGAGAGAATCCGCCGCCGGCGCTCGGGCGCGCGCTGGCCGCGCTGGCGCGTCACGCGCGCGAGGCGCTCGGCGGGTTCGAGTCGACGGGGATGGCCGGCGCGCGCGGCCCCGTGCTGGCCGGCCTCGAGGCCCTGCGCCGCCTGCGCTCGAGTCTTGCCGCCAGCGGGCTGACCGACGAGGCACGGCGGGAGATCGATTTCCGGCTCGCCACCAAGGAGCGCCAGTTCGAGCGCGCGGCGGTGCTTTCCTACGGGCTGCAGCTCGACGCGTTCGCGAACGACGGCGTGGTGACGCCCGGGCAGTCGGTCGACGTGGAGCTGCGGGCCGCGAATCAAGGCAGCGCCGACGTCGTGGTCCGCTCCTACTCGCTCTCCGGTCTCGAGCACGGTGCGATCTGCGCCGGTGAACGCGTGTCGGGCCATGGGGTCGCGACGTGCGGCGTGGACGCTCGGATTCCGGTCGACGCCAGACCGACCGACATCCACTGGAGTCACGTGGAGGGAGCGGACCGCTACGCTCTCGATCCCGACGTGCCCTTCGGCCTGCCGTTTCGGCCGACGCCGTTCCGCGCCGCCTTCGAGGTGGAGCTCGACGGCACGCGTATCGGCGTCGAACGGCCCATCCGCTACCGCTACATCGATGACGTCTTCACGGGCGAGAAGCGGATGGACCTGCAGGTGGTGCCGCGGCTCGCCGTCTCCATGACGCCCGGAGTGGCGATCATCCCCGCCGGTTCCGGCGCCGCGCGCGAGGTTCGCGTCACGGTGACCAACACCGGACCGGACGCGGCGGAAGGCGCCGTCGTCCTCGATCTGCCCGCGGGCTGGAGCGCGGCTCCCGCGAGCGTACCCGTGCGGCTGTCGCGTGAGGACGAGTCGCGAACGGTACGCTTCCGCGTGTCGGCGGGTGGAGCTGCGGCAGGCGAGTACAAGGTGAGCGCGGCGGTCGAGAACGGGGGCGCGAGGTTCGACGGCGGCTTCCAGGTGATCGAGTATCCGCACGTCGAGCGGCGGCATATCGGCCGCCCGGCCGCGGGTACGTTCAAGGTCATCGACGTCGCCATCGCGCCGGACCTGACGGTCGGCTACGTAGAGGGCGTCGGCGACGCCGTGCCCCCGGCCATCGAGCAACTCGGCGCACGGCTCGAGTTCATCGACGCCGACGATCTGGCCTGGGGCGACCTGTCCCGCTTCGACGTCATCGTCACCGGCGTGCGCGCCTACGAGCGGCGGCAGGACCTGCGCGCCAACAACGATCGGCTGCTGGAGTACGCCGACAACGGCGGCACGGTCATCGTGCAGTACAACAAGTTCGAGTTCAACCAGGCGCAGTACGGTCCGTATCCGGCCGTCGTCAGCCGCAACCGGGTGACGGACGAGGCGGCGCCCATTCGTATTCTCGCCAACGATCATCCCGTGTTCGCCTGGCCCAATCCGGTCGGTCCGGCGACCTGGGATCAGTGGGTGCAGGAGCGCGGCCTGTACTTCCTCGGCGAGCGCGACCGGCGCTACGCCGATCTGGTCGAGCTCGAGGACACGTTCGAGTACAACCCCGGCCTCAAGCGCGGGGCCCTGGTCGAGGCGCAACCGGGCCGCGGACGCTGGATATACGTCGGGCTCGGTCTCTGGCGGCAGCTTCCCGCGGGAACGACCGGTGCGTACGCCCTGCTGGCGAACCTGCTCAGCCTGGGGGGCGAGAGGTAGGAGCCTGCGCCGCGGAAACCGCGAAGACCACGCGAGGCAGGAACCAGTACCGGTTCCTGCTCCGAACCGCGGCCGATCAGGGTCGGCCGAGCAGGTAGACTTCGCCGCCCGGCGTCGCGGCGCCGCCGGCCGGCTCCAGGGTCACGGCCGCGGGGACAGGTCCGGTCACGCCCTCCGGCGCGGTGACGGTAGCCATCACGCGGCCCTCGGGGTCGGCAGACAGGATTGCCGCGCTCAGCGGAGACGCGTCCGGGATGAGCCAGAGCTGGTAGACCCGTCCGGGCGGCGCCGGCGGCAGGCCGGTGGCCGTGAGCAGCCCACCCTCGGCGGCGCTCCAGAACAACCGTCCGCGGGCATCGGGAGCGATCGGCTGGCCGTTCAGATCGAGCGGCTGCACGTCGGTGGCCGTAAGGACGCGCGCTCCTCCCCGGAGCCCGTCGGCGATCCGTTGCGCCGCCGCCGCCTCCAGCTCCGCGATGCGAGCCTGGGTATTGGCCGCGTCGAGGTTCTCCTGCAACGCCGCGGCCAGATTGGCCTGCCGGGTTGCGAACAGGCCCAGGCCGGCGGCGACGACCAGGCCTCCGGCGGCAAGCGACAGCAGTGCCCAGCGCCCGCCTTTCTTCTGCGCGTGCGCGCCCGGAGTCGGCTTCGGCATGGGTGCGATCGGCTCCTGTTCGGTCGGCATCGATGCGGGCTGCTTCCGCTCTTCGAGGGGCGGCGTCGGCGCCGGGGGCAGGGTTGTCTCGAGGAGCGGCGGGCGATCGCCGGCGCCGGCAACGGGCGCGCCGCCGGCAGCGGGTGCGGCGCCGGCAGCGGGTGCGGCGCCGGCAGCGGGTGCGGCCCCATCGGTGGGTTCGGCGCTGCCGCCCTCGTCGACCGGTTCGGACCTGCCGCCGTCGTCCACGGGATCCGGAAGCGGTGCGCCGGTCACGCTCTCGATGACCCTGGCCCGCAGTTCGGCCGGCGCCGCGTGCGGCGACACGGCCACGGCGAGCCGCCGCGCGACGGGCAGCAGCGACAGCACCTCGTCCACGGACTCGCGATGCACCTCGAGATGGGCTTCGAACGCCGCCCGCTCGCTCGCGTTCAGTGCGCCTAGCGCATAGAGGCCGGCGAGATTGCGGGTCGGAGGCATATCGGGCCGCGGCTCGCTCGTGCGCGGGCCTGCGGGGGCGCGGCCTGCTAGGCGCTCGAGCCCGGTCCGGATACGCGCATTGGCTGTCTCGGCGGCTTCCTCGAGCCCGGCCGCGACCTGCGAGATGGTCAGGCCTTCGAAGTACGCGAGCTCGAGGGCGAGCCGTTCCAGGGGCGGCAGTCCCCGGAACGCCGCGCGCAACCGTGGTGCCTCGTCCGACAGGCTGTCGTCGGTGTGCGGGCCCTGGGCCGGATCGGGCACTTGCAGCGTCGCGACGTCTCCCGGCCGATCTCCCGCCGCTTCCCCCTCCGAGGAGGGGGAAGCGGCTCCGGCAGTCTCGCCGGCCGGCGGCGACGTCCGACCGGTCGCACTGCTCGCCCGCACGTGATCGATGGCGCGGATGCGCGCCGCCGCGAGCACCCGGTGGGCGCCCGGCGCCGGCCTGCCCGGACGATCTGCGGCCTGCGACCAGGCGGCGGTGAAGACCCCGAGGACGATCGCTGCCGCGTCGGCCGGCTCACCCGTGATCCGCATCGCCAGCGAGTAGATCGCGTCGGCATGGCGGTCGTAGAGGGCGGCGAGCGTACGGGCGTCGCCGGCCTCGAGCCGCAACGCCGGGTCGCCGTCGCGCGGCAACGGACGCATCTCCGGGCTTCGGTCCGCTGGCGGATGCATCATCTTCGAGTCGACGACGATTCTATCCGAAGCAGGGCCGGCGTTCGACACGGACAGGACCGGTGCGGGGACGCCGTCAGTCTGCCTCGTAGACGGCGTAAACTATGGTCAGGCCGGTTGGGCGGCAATCGGAGGCCGCCAGCGTGACCTGGTGGTCGCGTTCGGTGGCGATTGTCGGGCCGGGCCGGGAACGACCGGAAGCAGGAGGAGTTCGATGCAAGCTGTGGACCGGGCGATGAGACGACGAGAGTTTCTGGCGAGCGGATCGGGGGCCCTCGTGGCCGCGGCCTTCACCCGCACCGCGGCGTTCGCCCTCCCGCCGGCGGGTCAGGAGTTGAGCGACCGGGTGCGCGGGGTTC
The DNA here is from genome assembly GCA_011523485.1 of Acidobacteriota bacterium. The sequence continues at coordinate 9,426 of WTGR01000121.1, read as the reverse complement.
GGGCGATGACCTTCGACGTTTTCGGCACGGTGGTCGACTGGCGCACCAGCATCACCCGCGAGGGAGAGGCGGTGGGACGCGCGAAAGGCATCGAGGCGGACTGGGCCGCGTTTGCCGACGACTGGCGCGCCGGGTACGGGCCGGCGATGGGCCGGGTGCGCCGCGGCGAGCTGGGCTGGACCAAGATCGACGTTCTGCACCGGATGATCCTGGACGAGCTGGTGCCGAGGTACGGCCTCGAGAGCCTCACCGAGGACGAGCTCGACCACCTGAACCGCGCGTGGCACCGCCTCACGCCGTGGCCCGACACCGTCGAGGGGCTCACGCGGCTGCGCGAGCGGTACGTGCTGGCGTCGCTGTCGAACGGGAACGTGGCACTGCTCGTCAACATGGCGAAGAACGCCGGGATCCCCTGGGACGCGGTGCTGTCCGCCGAGCTCGCGCGCCACTACAAGCCCGACCCGGAGGCCTACCTGACGGCGGCCGACCTGCTGGGTCTCGACCCGGAGCAGGTGATGATGGTCGCGGCGCACAAGGGCGATCTGCGCGCTTCGGCCCGCATCGGTTTCCGTACCGCCTACGTGCCGCGCCCGACGGAATTCGGGCCGAACGTGGAGCGGGATCTGACGCCCGACCCCGATTTCGACCTGGTGGCCACCGACTTCAACGACATGGCGGCCCAACTCGGTCTCTGAGAGCCTCTCGTGCCGGCGGACCGTCGCGGAGTCGCGGTTCGGGGCGGTCCGTCAGTAGCGCGTCGTGCGCTCGACCCAGGCGCGCACGTCGTCGAGCACGTTGGCGAGCGCCGCGCGCCGTCGGCGTAGCGCGCCGCGGGCGCGCAGCGGCATCCGGCGCAGCGTGAAGAAGGCGCGGGTGGTGCGCCAGACGGCCGATTCCCGCTCGACGGCCAGCGTGCCGAGGGCGGCCAGGGCTACGAGTCCGAAGCCGGTGGCGACGCCCGTCGCAGTCCCGGCCCGGGCGCCGGCCAGCGACGCGATCGTCGCGATCCAGGCTGCGTGGAGCAGGCCCCCGCCGATGATCTGCCACACCGCCCGGCTCTGCAGGTTGGGCGCCCACTTGCCGATGCGGTCGGTGAGCCAGTACGGCGCCGCGAACACGACGATGCTCGCGAGCGCCAGCGGACCGAGGACCAGCGCCAGGAGCCCTTCCCGCAGTGCGAAGCGAATTACCTCGGCGGCCGGGATCCGCTGGTCGAGGTCGCGCTCGCGGAGTCCGAACCGGGCCAGGCTGGCCAGGTGCTCCTCGACCAGCCGCATCAGCTCCGCCAGCCGCGCCGGGTCCTGCTCGCGCAGCCTGACCATCCCCGCGGCGATCAGGCGGCGGCGGCCGAGCCGCTCCTGCACGTCGCGCGACGCGCCGCGGGCGGCGGCGTAGAGGCGGTCGATGCGCTCGACGATCGGCAGGTCGTGCCGGGGCTCCGCCTCGACCATCAGGTGCTTCAGGCGTTGCTCGATGCGGTCGGTGAGCGTCCGGACCGCGGCGGCCTCGTCGTTCGCATAGCCTTCGGCCAGGTCCGCGTAGTCCAACGGGCGCCCGAAGACGACCGAAGCACGCGAGCGGAACCGGGCCAACGCGTCGAAGTTGAGCCCGACCGGCACGACGGTCACCGGGTGGCCCACGGCGCCACTGTTGAGCACCATGCGCGCGGCGCCCGTCCGCAGCGGCTCGAGCCGGCCGTGCGCGTGGCTGGTGCCCTCCGGGAAGAGGCAGATCGCCTCGCCTGCCGCCAGCGCCGCCGCGACTGCCGAGAACATCTCCACGTTGCGGGAGGTGTCCACGCCCGGATCCATCTTCCGGTAGACCGGAATGGCGCCCGAGCGGCGGATCAGCGGGCTCAGCGGATGCCACGCGAAGAGCGTGGACTTGGCGAGGAAGCGGACGCGCCGTCCCGCCGTCGTCTGGATGACCGCCGGATCGATGAGGGTGTTGGGATGGTTGGCCACCAGCAACAGCGGGCCGTCCGGCAGGGCGCCGCCGATGCGGTCGACGCGGTAGTAGGCGTACACGGCCAAGCGGGCGAGTCCCCAGACCCAGGAGTGCGGCGGCGTCGTCCCGGCGGGCGCGGGCGGTGCGGCCGGCATGTTCCTCTACGTCCGCCGGCTGGCCGCGAAACGGAGCCGGACGTAGTCGGCGACCCAGCCGCCGTCGGCCGTGCGGAGCACCGGCTCGAGCCGTTCGCGCATCTCGCGCAGCACGGTCGGCCGGTCGCTGTCGGGGACGCCGGCCAGGAAGGGCTGGGCGAAGGTCTCCAGCCAGTCGGTCACGTCGGACGGCAGCGGCGTCGGGCGCGGAAACAGGCGGATGGAGTCGACCTCGAAGCCGTTGGCGTGCAGGCGCTCGCAATACGCCTCCACGGTCGGGAAGTACCACGGATTCAGCCGCTCCGCGTCGAGTCCGCGCTTCGCGAGAACCTCGCCGAAGGCGGCGCGGATCGACGCGACGCAACCGTGGCCGCCGAGCTCGGCCACGAGCCGGCCGCCGGGGGCGAGGGCCCGATGAATCGCCGCCAGCGCCGCGTCCGGCTCCCGGACCCAGTGCAGCACCGCGTTGCTGAACACCGCGTCGAACTCCCCGTCGAAGTCCAGGGCGGCAACGTTGGCCACGCGCGCGTCGAGCCCGCGCTCCCGCGCCGCCCGCACCTGCTCCGGGCTGGCGTCGATGCCGACGACGCGGCAGCCGGCCTCGACCAGCTTCTCCGTCAGCGCGCCGTCGCCGCAGCCGACGTCGAGCACGCGCTCGCCCGGCCGCGGGTCGAGCAGATCCACCACCGGCGCGCCGAGGTCGGAGACGAACCGCGCGTGCGTGGCGTACCGATCCGGGTTCCAGACCTGCATCGTGTTCCCGTCTCGCCGCATCCGGATCGTGCTCGCACGAGCCTTGGAACGGCGCCGTGGCGCGAGTCGCCTGCATGATACAGGCACCCGCGGCAGTCGGTGACGACCGGCACGCTGGAGCCCGTCTTCACAGCCCTTCCGTACAAGCCCGTGTAAGGCCGACCGCCTCCACGCGCTCGTGCAGCCGGAAGCGAGCGGCGCCGGGATGGATGACGAACAGCCGGTCGAGCCCCAGATCCGCCAGAGCGACGTGCATGGAGCGGGTCAGGGCCGGCGTGCTCGTGCGCTTGAACTCGATGCCGATCCGTCGCCCGCCGACGAACGTGAGCAGGTCGAGCTCCGAGCCCCCGTGGGTGGCCCAGTAGTAGCAGTCGCGCCGGTCGACACCGAGCGCGCGGATGCTCTCGTTCATGGCGAACCCTTCCCAGGAAGCACCGCACGCCGGATGTCGCCGGAGGGTCGTTTCCGAGGCGATCCCGAGGAGTGCGTGGAGCAGGCCGCTGTCGTCGATGTAGACCTTCGGGGCCCTGACCTGCCGCTTCTTCACGTTTTCGAACCAGGGCAGCAGCTTGCGCACGATCAGCGCATCGACGAGGGCGTCGAGGTAGGCGTTAACCGTCGGGCCGGAAACGCCGAGGGCGCGAGCCAGATCGGCGCTGTTCCAGCGATTGCCATGGTAGTGCGCCAGCATCGTCCAGAACCGGCGCATCGTTTCGGCCGGCACGGAGACGCCGAGTTGCGGCAGGTCGCGCTCCAGGAACGTGCGAACGAACGCGCTCCGCCACGCCAGGCTTCGTCCGTCGTCCGGTGCGAGGAACGACAGGGGAAACCCGCCGCGCGACCAGAGACGGCCGAGGGTGTCCGCGCCTGTCTCGTGGACGCGGAAAGGTGGCAGCTCGTGATACGCGATCCGGCCGGCCAGGGTTTCGGACGACTGCCGCAGCAGGTCCGGGCCGGCGCTGCCGAGCACGAGGAAACGCGCGGCGTTCCCCGGCCGATCCACAAGCACCCGCAACAGGGCGAAGAGCCCGGGGCGGCGCTGCACTTCGTCGATGACGACCAATCCGCGCAGCGGCTCGAGCACCAGTTTCGGATCGGCGAACGCGGCCTGGTCGGTCGGGTCCTCGAGATCGAAGGTGGTTACGGTCGCCGCTTTGCGGCTGGCGACGTCGCGGGCGAGCGTGGTCTTTCCGACCTGTCGTGCGCCGACGATCCCGACGACGGGAAACTGGCGCAGGTGGTCGAGAATCGCCGCGACATGCTCGTGCCGAGGAACCATCTCGGCCAGGATACGTGAAAAACAAAAACGCCGCTTTTGATTTTCCTGTTAAGTGGTCGACGGCCGGCGAAGTATACATACATTGTAGATAGCTTGAGGTCCAGGAGGCCGAGGGCCGCGACGCGGCGCTGGAGGTGCTGCGGCGGGACATTCTCGGTCGCGACCGCGAGGCGGGGCTTGCGCCGCGACTACCGCGTGTTCGGCGTGTTCGATCCGATCGAGATATAGCGGGTGGCGTCGAGCCGGCCGGTGTAGATGGCCATGCCGACCACGGCGTCGATGCCTTCCGCGTCGAGCCGGTCGATCTCGTCCGGGGTGGTGATGCCCCCCGCCGCGGTCAGGCGCCGCGACGTCGCGTCGCGGACGGCCAGGATGGCGTCCATGTCGGTCCCCTGCATCAGCCCTTCCCGGTCCACGTGGGTGTAGAGGAACTCGCCGCACCACGGCTCGAGCGCGCGGACCGCCTCGACCGCGGTGAGCGGCGTGGCCTCCCGCCAGCCCTTGACGACGACCCGCCCGCCCTTGCTGTCCACGGCGGCGATGATCCGCTCGGGGCCGACCGCCTCGGCCAGCGCCGCGGCGAAATCCAGATCGGGTCGGCCGTCACGGAACAGCGACGAGCCGACGATGACCGCGCCTGCCCCGTAGCCGAGCACGGCTCGCGCCCGCTCGACCGTGCGGATTCCGCCCCCGACGCGGCAGGCGAGCCGCGGGGCTATCGACTGCACCAGCGTGTCGTTGGTGCCGGAACCCATCGCGGCGTCGAGGTCGATGACCTGCACGCGGGGGAAGTCCTGGAACTTGCGCACCCAGCCGTCGATGTCGTCCGAGGCGATGGCCGGCCGCTCGCCCTGGACGAGCTGCACGACCTGGCCGCCCTTGAGATCTATCGATGGAATCAGCACGAGTTCCTCGTTCCTGATGCCGGGGGCCTCATGCGGACGATCCCGCGCTGCCGGTGCGCGCCCAGCGTCCCATCCGCACCGGGATGCCGCGCTCGTGGAGGTGCTGCTTCAGGTCGGCCACCGCGTGCTCGGCGTAATGGAAGATCGACGCCGCGAGCGCCGCGTCCGCCTTCCCCGCCGTGAACACGTCGACGAAGTGATCGAAGGTGCCGGCGCCGCCCGACGCGATGACCGGGATGGAGACCGCCTCGGAGACCGCCGCGGTCAGCTCGCAGTCGAATCCGCTCTTCGTGCCGTCGCGGTCTATCGAGGTCAGGAGGATCTCGCCGGCGCCCCGGTCGGCCGCCTCCCGCGCCCATTCCACCGCGTCGCGCTCGGTCGCCTGCCGTCCGCTGCGCACGTAGATCCGGAACCCGCCGCCCTCCCGCTTGGCGTCGATGGCGACGATCACCGCCTGGCTGCCGTAGCGGCGGGCGAGGGCGGTCAGCAGCTCCGGCCTCGCGATGGCGGCGGTGTTCAGGCTGACCTTGTCGGCTCCCGCCTCGATGGCGGCGTCGGCGTGCGCCTCGTCGTTGATCCCGCCCCCGACGCACAGCGGCAGGAAGATCTCCTGCGCCACCGCGTGGATCGTCCGCGCCATCGCCTTGCGCTTCTCGATGGTGGCGGTGACGTCGAGGATCACCACCTCGTCGATGCCCTCGCGGTTGTAGCGCCGGGAGAGCCCGGCCGGGTCGCCGGCCGAGCGCAACCCTTCGAAGTTGACGCCCTTGACGACCTGCCCGTCGCGCACGTCCAGGCAGGCGATGATGCGCTTCGAGAGCATCAGGCGGCCATCCGATCGAGGACGTTCTTGAAGAGGCGTAGCCCGACGTCGCCCGACTTCTCCGGGTGGAACTGCATGCCGACCAGCCGCTCGCGCTCGACGACGCTCGCGAACTCGATGCCGTAGGTGGTCGAGCCGATGCAGTCGGGGCCGACGGGAGCGGCGTACGAGTGCGTGAAGTAGACCTGGTCGCCCTCCGCCACGCCGTCGAGCACCCACGAGTCGCGGGTCCGGTGCAGGCTGTTCCAGCCGACGTGCGGCACCTTGAAGAGGGCGCCGCCGGCCGGGCCGGCGGGGTCGGGATGCTCGATGAGCCGGCAGCGTCCCGGCAGCGCGCCGAAGCCGGCCACGCCGGGCGCCTCCTCGCTGCCTTCGAAGAGCCACTGCAAACCGACGCAGATGCCGAGCAGAAGGCCGCCGCGCTCGATCACGCCGGCGATGGCGCGCCGCCAGTCGGCGTCGAGGGCGGCCGTCACCTCGAAGTTGCCGACGCCCGGGACGATCACCGCGCGGGCCGCGGCCAGCGCGCCCGGTCCGGCCGGCGTCTCGAAACGCGCGCCGAGGTGGGTGAGCGCCTTGCGCACGGACGTGAGATTGCCGGCGTCGTAGTCGATCAACGCGATGCTCACAGCAGCTCCTTCGTGCTCGGCAGCATCTCGCCGAGCTGCCGGTCGCGCGAGCACGCCACGCGCAGCGCCCGCGCGAACGCCTTGAACAGCGCCTCTATCTGGTGGTGGCTCGACCGGCCGTACAACACCTTCACGTGCACGTTGGCGCGCGCCCCCTGGGCGAAGCCGTCGAAGAAGTCGTGGACCAGCTCGGCCTGCAGGTCGCCCACGCGCTCGACGGCCAGGTTCAGGTCGGTGATCGCGTGCACGCGTCCGCTCAGATCGACGGCGGCCACCCCGAGCGTCTCGTCCATCGGCATCACGAAGTAGCCCGCCCGGTTGATCCCCCGCTTCGATCCGAGCGCCTGCGTCACCGCCTGTCCGAGGGCGATGCCGACGTCCTCCACCGTGTGGTGCTGATCGACGTCGAGGTCGCCGGTCGCCCGCAGCGTCAGGTCGAATGCCCCGTGCCGGGCGAGCAACTCCAGCATGTGGTCGAAGAAGCGGATGCCCGTGCTGACCGTGTACCGCCCACTGCCGTCCAGCGCGATCTGCAGCGCAATCTGCGTCTCGGTCGTCTCGCGGTTGATCGTCGCCTCCCGCGTGTCGGGCGCCGTATCGTTCGTGCTCAACCGCCCTCCTCCCGGCCGCCGGTTTCCGGTCTGGATCTGCCTCGAGGCGGCGGCAGCACGCGCCGCGCCACCGACGCGGCGTGGGCGTGGAGCCCCTCCGCGTTGGCCAGCGAGATCACGCTCGGCGCCAGGCCGCGCAGGCCCTGCCGGGTCAGCCGCTGCACGCTGTTCACGCGCACGAAGTCGGCCGCGCTCAGGCCCCCGCGGACCTGCGCCGCGCCGTCGGTCGGCAGCACGTGGTTCGACCCGGTGGCGTAGTCGCCGGCCGCCTGGGCGCCGAAAGGCCCGACGAAGACCGTGCCGGCCCGGACCACGCGGCGGGCCACGGCCAACGTGTCGGTCACCGCGTGCTCGGGGGCGATGGCGTTGGCCAGATCGACCGCCTCGTCCAGGGTGGTCGTCACCACCGCGATGCCGTGGGCCGCTATCGACGGCGCCGCCCCCGGATGCTCCTCGATCTGGGCCGCCACCGCGGCGGCCACGGCCCGCGCCAGCGGCCGTTCCGGCGTCAGCAGGATCGCCCGGGCGTCCGGATCGTGCTCGGCCTGCGCCACCAGGTCCGCGGCGATCCACTCCGGGTTGCCGTCGCTCGAGACAACGACGATCTCGGTCGGTCCGGCGTAGAAGTCGATGGGGCAGTCGCGCGCCACCTGCGCCTTGGCGGCGGCGACGTAGGCGTTGCCCGGGCCGACGATCCGGTCGACGCGCGGAATGGTCGCCGTACCGTAGGCGAACGCGGCGATGGCGTGCGCCCCGCCGACGCGGAACAGGCGCGAGACCTTCGCTTCGACCGCCGCCGCGAGCACTGCCGGCGCGGGGTTCGGGCAGGTCGCGATCACCTCCGGCACGCCGGCCGCCCGCGCCGGGAGCGCGGTCATCAGCAGCGACGACGGCAGCGGGTGGCGCCCGCCCGGCACGTAGCAGCCGACGCGGTCGAGCGGCGTCACCCGTTGCTCGATCACCACGCCGGGCGCCACCGTCTCGCGCCAGCCCCGGGGCACCTGCTTCGCCGACACGCGCCGGATGTGCCGCGCCGCGGTCCTGATCGCCGCGCGTACCGCGGGCGGCGTCTCCTGCGCGCCCCGCCGGATCTCGTCCGCCTCGATCTCGACGGCGCCGCGCAGGCGGTCGAACGCGCGGGCGTACTTCAGCACGGCCCGGTCGCCGCGCCGCCGCACGTCGGCGACGATCTCCGCGACCCGGCCGGCGACGTCGGGGTCGGACGCCCGCCCGCGCTCCACCAGCGCCCGCACCGCCCGCGCCTGCGACGACGCGATGATCCTCATAGGACGATCTTGTTCAGCGGATACTCGACGATCCCGTGTCCGCCGGCCGACCGCAGGCGCGGCATGAGCTCGCGGACGTCGCGTTCCTCGAGCACGGTGGATACGGCGACCCAGCCGTCGTCCGCCAACGGCGACACGGTCGGGCGCTGCAGGGCGGGCAGCAGCGCCAGGATGCCGTCCAGATCCGCGCGCTGCACGTTCAACATCAGCCCCACCCGTCCCTGCGCCTCCATCGCCGCCCGCAGCAGCAGCGCGATGTTCTCGATCTTCGTCCGCTTCGCCTCGTCGTCCAGGGCCCGCCGGTTGGCGATGAGCTGCGGATTCGATTCGAGCACCGTGTCGATGATGCGCAGGTGGTTGGCGCGCAGCGTCGAGCCGGTCTCGGTCGCCTCGACGATCGCGTCGGCCAGGTCGGGCGGCTTCACCTCGGTGGCGCCCCACGAGAACTCGACGTGGACGTTGACGCCCAGCCGCGCGAAGTACGCCTCGGTCACGCGCACCAGCTCGGTCGAGATCCGCGCGCCCTCCAGATCCCGCGGCGACCGGTACTTCGACTCTTCCGGCACGGCCAGCACCCAGCGCACCTTGCGGAAGCTCTGCTTGGAATAGACCAGGTCGGTGACGCCGACCACTTCCTCGCCGGTGGCCGTCTGATGCTCCGCTATCCAGTCGATGCCGGTCAGCCCCGCGTCGACCGCCTCGTCGGCGACGTAGCGCGCCATCTCCTGCGCCCGGATCAGCGTGCACTCGATCTCCGGATCGTCGATCGTCGGGTAGTAGGAGCGGGAGCTGACGTAGATGTTGAAGCCCGCGCGCGCGAAGAGCTGCACCGTGGACTCCTGCAACGAGCCCTTCGGGATGCCCAGACGGAGCGTCATCGCGCCTGTTCCACGAGCTGCCGGTCCGCGTCCGGCGCCAGCTCGTCGAGCGTCCTGAAGAAGCAGGTGCGCTCGCCGGTGTGGCAGACGTTCCCGTCGCCCAGCCGTTCCACGCGCACGAGCACGGTGTCGACGTCGCAGTCGGTCAGCAGGCGCCGCA
>WTGR01000532.1 GCA_011523485.1 Acidobacteriota bacterium | reverse complement strand
ACACAGTCGAGGTGTCCCAGGATTCCGACAGCACGCTGACGCTGACCCTGGACACGGAGTACCGCCTCACGACCCGCGCTTGGCAGGACGGGCACGGCAACGTGATCGACACCACACCGTCCTCGGAGGACGGCTTCTACCCTGAAGGAACCGAAGTGCGCCTGTTGGCCTCGGCCAGGCCACCCGCCAGGTTCCTCGGCTGGAACGGGGATGTCGCCGGTCGGGATCCGGCGGCGATGCTGGTCATGGACGACGGGATGCTCGCCGAGGCCGTCTTCGCGCGGGAATCCGACGTGGAGTTGCAGACGGGCGTGCCCGTGGGGGTCTCGCTGAGCGGTCGCCACCAATGGCACGTGAGCGTGCCTGACTTCCGCCGGTATTACATTGAGCCGCCGCCGGACGCGAGCGAGATCGAAGTCAAGTTTTCCGTGCGAACGGCGACACCCGGCGCTGAAGCTGGCTTGTTCGTGGATCTCGTAGACCTTTGGGCAGATCGAGTTCATCACGACACCGCCGATCGGGTCCTGCGTGCCGGGGAGGTGGCGACGATTACGATTCCCCGTCCGCCTACTAAACGATGGCCGGCCGCCTACTTCATCCTGGTCCGGGCTGCCGAAACGGACAGCACGGGATCACCAACGCTCGAAGGCACGCTCGTGGCGCGCGTCAGGCGTTACGGCGACGGCAACCGGCTCGTCAGCGGGCAGCGGCTGTGGCCCGGACAGTTCATACAGGCTCGGGCTGAGGCATGCAGGCTTTCGTTCCAGACCGACGGCAACTTGGTTGCCTCCAAGAACCGCGTCCCGTATTGGAATGCCGGAACGCAAGGGGCGAGCGGTGGGTCAACTGCGATGCAATCTGACGGCAACTTCGTCGTGTACGACGCCAACGGCGTGGCGCACTGGCACACCCATACCGGAGGTAATCCTGGCGCGTTCCTCGTCATTCAGAACGACTGCAACGTTGTGCTCCGTAGCGCCGGTGGCGCAGCGCTGTGGACTACGGGCCGGCCGTAAACGGGCTTGTTCCGTTGGGCCATCCTCGGCACCGCCGTACCAGGCGACGGAGAAAGGGGCGATTGGTGAACGAGAATGATGAAGTCAGTCTTCGGTTAGCGCATGAGCAGTCAATGAATACGGGCGGAAACGAGGCGTAGCAGGTCAAAGCTCTTCCGATTCGGCGGCGGTTTCTATGACCGCAAGTGCCACCGCAAACGCAATGCTGCTATCCGTCGCAATACAACCGCGAGCGGAGCTTGGTTCCGTGTCGTGAGCGAGAGCTGGTCGAGGGCCGCGGTCGCGTCGACGAGCGATCGCGTGTCCAAGCTCGCAGGCGAGGACTGCGGGCGTGGACTTGGTGCGCCGAGAACAGGGGCTGACCGGAAGTGGCCCGGATGCACCCGGCCCTCGCGGCAGGGAGCGGCCCGACGCAAGAGGGACGGGAGACACGCGTGCCGGCGCCGCCGGTTCAGGAAGGCGGCAGCGCGAGTGCGTCGGGGACGATCGGCGTCGGGGCGCAGAGCATCGTCGTGATCAGCTCCGGCAGGTTGAGCTTGCGCTGGCGGGCGGTGCGCACGACGCTGGCCAGCACCTGCTGCGTGTCGGCGCCCTTGCGCGTGCGGTTGCCGCCGCAGACCTTGCGCGTGACCACCGCCGGCCGGATGGCCTGTTCGGCGCGCCAGTTGGTGGCGTCGATCGACGGGTCGCACAGGAAGAGGAACACGGCCGGAAACTCGTTGGTCAGGTGCTTGGCGAAGCGCTCGGCCTCCTCCAACGGCGGCGGAGCTTCGATCAGCCGACCCAGACGCGCGGCGAGCCGCCCGCGGGCCGACGCCAGACCGTGCTCGCTGATCTCGCCCGCGTTGCAGCGGTCCCGCAACGCGAGACCGTCCTGCAGAACCGCCTGCACCGCGCCCGCCCACGCACTGTCGGGATGGTCCTCCTGCAGTTCCTTCGCGCGGCGTAGCAGGTGCGCCAGACAGGTCTGGTGCGACGCGTGCTTGAAGCCGCGGTACGCCACCCACCCGTCGCGCACCAGCACGCCGGCGAAGTCGGGCCCGAGCACCGCCGCCGCGTCGTCGAACCCGCGGCCGTCGCAGATGGCGTAGACCGTCGTCTCCGGCGTGGTGAACGCCCACAGCCAATGGCGGATCGCGTTTATCCGCCAGCCCGTCTCATCGGGCGTGACCAGCGGACTGTGACGGATTTGCTCGCGCAGCGCCGCATACGCGGGCACCGCTGCGGCCGCCGTGCGGTGCAACAGATGGACCAGACCGCCCGCGGTCACCGACAGACCGAACTGCGTCTCCAGAACGCGGGCGACCTTCCCCAGCGGCATCCCCAACTCGGTGTGCAGCTCGACGACCAGCGTGGCGACGTTCGGACCCAGCTGCGCGCCGGCCGCACCCAACGCGTCGGAAGTCTGCAGCCGGTGCCGGCCCTGGACGCGCCGCTGACACTGCGTGCAGTAGCCCACCTCGACCTCGAAGTGCCGAACGATCGGTTCGATCTTCGGAAGCTCTTCCTGATACTGCGACGCCACGTGGCTGCTCGCAACCGCGCCGCCGCAGTCCGGACACCCCGCCGGGACCGGTGCCGAGTGCGTCTCGTCGACCTGCTCCGGGCGCGCGCGGCAACCGTGACGCCCGTAGGCCGAACCCGCATGCCGTCCCGGACGCCCGCCGCGCCCCTGCGGCCGGTCCTTGGCGAACGGGGCCGCTTGCCGGCGCCCGGCGCGGCGCGCCGCCGCCAACTGCTGTTTCAGGTGCTCGTTCTCGCGCTTCAGATCGTCGATCTGGCGCTGCAAACTGTCGATCTGACGCTGCTGACCCTCGCCCGCGCGCTCGCGGCGTCTCAGCTCCGCACGCAGCCGCGCGAGGTCGTCCCGCTGGCGTCGAATCAGGTCGTCGGAGCCGCCACTGGACGCCGGTTTCTCATTGACCACACGGGAGTTATGCCACACATTCCCGAAAAAAGTACAATCCAAAAAGTTGGATCTCCTGTGGCTCACCCGCTAACGGAAGACTGATGAAGGTAGCTCTGCCGCCAGGGCGCTCCTAGCGTGCCCGGGCCACGAAGGCCAAAGGAGGCGCGCATGACGTTCCGTGGGACCCGCGTTGGTTGGCTGCATGCCTGCTCGGACTGCCGCTATTCAGCTCTGGCGCTTCCTCTCAGTCGCCCGGTCCGCACCAGCACGACCATCCTGACATCGTAATCGAGGACACTGGTTCTCGACCGGCTCAGCGCAGGACTTGGGCGAACTCAACGCGCGCGGCGCGATCGGGAGGAGTATCGACCACTCCAGACAACCGAATCCTCGTGGAACTGGTACCCGAGGACACCCCTTCCGCCAATCTGTTCCCCGCCTGCTCGATCGGCCGGTGCGGACCTGTCTGGCCAAGGCTCCAGATGACCGCTGGCAGACGGTGCGCGATCTGATGCGCGAGCTGCGATGGATTGCGGACGCGAACGACGGGGAGGAGACGCCGGTCGCCGCGCGGTGGGGCCGCCAGCCCGCGCCCGTCGCGCGGGTGGGTGACGGCGAGCCTGCTGGCAACGGCGGTCGTGACGGCGCTGGCAGTATGGCTGCTGAAACCGATCCCGGTGCCGCCCGGCGGCGTCGGTCCACCGCTTTACCATCGAGGTTGGTCCAAATCAGGAGCTCACCAGGGCGCTCGCGGTGTCACCCGACGGGCGGCACGTCGTCTACGGTGCGACTGCCGATGGAACGACCCGCCTCTTCGCTCGCGCCTTGGACGCGTTCGAGTCGATGCCGATCGGCGGGACGGAAGGAGCGCTGACCGCCGACTTCTCTCCGGATAGCCAGCATCTCGTCTTCCAACTCAGCGACGGTGAACGGTGGTCGCTCAATCGGGTTCCTCTCGGGGGTGGGGTTCCATACACCATCCTCGACGGGGACGGCGCACTCGACCAGGCAATCTCCGTGGTCCCTGATGGGATCGTGTTCCGGACCCTGCTCGTCCCGATGGACATGTCTGCCGACTCGCAGCGAGCACTCGGCTTGGCCGGCACGCTGGCGGAAAACTGGGACGCCACGATCCAGCTTGTGCACGTGGTCGACCCGCCGCCGGTGATGTACTACGCGGGCAACATCACGAGCCGCTTCGAGCTGGACGGCGATCTACGTGGACGTGTCGAGGTTCGGCTGCGAGCCGCAGGCGAGGGATTGCCGGTCACCCGTTGCATCGTGGCGGAAGGACATCCGGCCGTCGAGATCGCACGCGTCGCGTATGAGCCGGAGATTGATCTTATCGTTATGAGCGCCACCGGCTCGGCGACCATCGACTGGCTGCCCATGGGGAGCACAACCGCGCGTGTCTGTCGTATCGCCCGCAAGCCGGTCCTCGCGTCGCGGTAGGTCATGGGCTGGCGGCCCCAACCGGCCAGCTTCCGCAATAGCAGGCTGCTTAACCTTAACAAGGCCATGGCTGCCCTCCAGGACCTCCCTCAGGCGGCGCCCGAAGCATCCATGTGGACCTCGTCGCCAAAGCGCCCGGCCAGGTAGTTCATGACCCACCCGCCGGTCCAATAGACGCTCGATACCACCAGCCCCTCGTCGCCGGCCCTGTTGACGGGCCTGCTCGTGGGTGTCGTGGCCGCGATTCCGAAGAAGGCGAGGAGCAGCCCCTGGCAACCGATTCTGCGAGTTCGAGTTCGACACCAGGTACGAGATGTTGTCGAGCTCGAGGAAGTGATCATTTCTGAAGTGCCGTCGACTGGCTGTGGA
>WTGR01000229.1 GCA_011523485.1 Acidobacteriota bacterium | reverse complement strand
CTCCTGCTCCTGCCCGGCCGCGGCGAGCTCGGCCTCGATGCCGGGTCGGGCGGCGCCGCCCCCGGAGAGCCACAGCAGCACGAGGAAGATGCCGGCACACGCCGGGGTCAGTGTTCTCAGCATGGCGTTCGCTCCTTTGGCTAGTGCGCCTCATGATGCCGTACTCCGTGCGGATACGCACCAACGGAATCGGCGAAACGGTGTTCCCGGCGACACCGGCGGCCGCGGGAGGCGCCGGTTGCCGCGGTGCTGTTGCGCCGGCCGCGGGTGTCGGCTATCGTGGCGGGGATAGGGGTTGATCCGGGAATCGGCTGGCAGGGCGACTGCCGTGTCCAGGGAGGTAGCGATGAGAGGCACGTATCTGGTGGCGGCGTTGACCGCGATGCTGCTCGTTCCGCTGCTGGCGGCGCCCGCTGCCGCGCAGGACGAGGCGCCCCGGACGCCGTGGGGCGCGCCGGATCTGCAGGGCGTGTGGGACTTCCGCACGATCACCCCGCTGCAGCGGCCCGAGGATCTGGGGAACCAGGAATTCCTGACCGAGGAAGAGGCGGCGAGCCGCGAGCAGGCGGCCGTGGCCCGGGAGATCGAGCTCTGGGAGGCCGACGCGCGCCGGACCGAGGCGGGCGGCAGCGTGGGCGCGTACAACAACTTCTGGATGGATCGCGGCACGAACGTCATCGAGACCCGGCGCACGTCGCTGATCATCGATCCGCCGAACGGGCGCATGCCCCCGTTGTCGGAAGCCGGGCAGCAGCGCGCCGAAGCGCGGCGGGTTCGCCGGGCGGAGCATCCGGCCGACTCGTGGCTCGACCGCAGCTCGTTCGACCGCTGCATCCTCGGCTTCAACCAGGGGCCGCCGATGACCCCGGGCGGCTACAACCAGAACATGCAGCTCTTCCAGACGGAGGACCACGTGGTCGTGCTCAACGAGATGGTGCACGACTCGCGCATCATCCCGCTCGACGGCCGGGCGCGGCCGGGCATCGATTCGTGGACGGGCGAGTCGCGCGCCCACTGGGAGGGCGACACGCTGGTGGTCGAGACCGTCGACTTCAGCGCCAAGCACAGTTGGCGGGGGACGTCGCCGGACCGGCACCTGATCGAGCGGTTCACCCGCGTCGACGCCGACACGCTGCTCTACGAGTTCACGGTCACCGATCCGGGGACCTGGACGGCGCCCTGGACGGCGCAGGTGCCGATGCGGCTGAATGAGCTGCCGCTCTTCGAGTACGCCTGCCACGAGGGGAACTACTCGCTGGAGGGGATCCTCTCGGGGACGCGCGCGGACGAGCGGAAGGCGGCGGCCGCCGCGCAGCAGGAGTCCCGGTAGTCGGGCGGCCGCCGGTCGTTTCCGGCGCTCGGCGAACAACTCGAACCGGCAGTGCGGCTCGCCCGGGGACACCCCCGGCGAGAGCGTCGCGTGCTGCCGGTCTTCCGTCTCCGGTCCCGATCGTTTTCAGGCTGCCGCGTTCCAGGCCGCCGGCCGCGCCGGCGCCGTCCGGTGTGGGGAGGCGCTTCTCGCCGCGCGGGACGAGCAAAGCGGCAGGTCGGAGCGATCCGGTGGTGTGGTGCGGAAGGGGGGATTTGAACCCCCACGGGCCTAAGGCCCACAAGCTCCTGAGGCTTGCGCGTCTGCCAGTTCCGCCACTTCCGCAGGATGGAGTGGAGCGCAGGAGAGTATAACCTATCGCCGCGCCCGTATACTTGCCATGATCGCCGGTCCGAGGCCGGCCAAGGAGAACGAACGTGGCAACCGCAAGGGGCGTCCGGTTCATCCTGTTGTTCATGGTCGCGGCCGTCATCGTCTCGATGACGGGGGTGGCCTTCAGCTACTTCCTGCTCACCCGCGGGCCCGCGGTCGAGTCCGACTCGGTGCTCTGGCTGCGCGTCCCGCCCAACCTCGGGGAGCAGGCCCCCGACGACCTCTTCGGTCTGTTCGATCAGCGGGAGACCGTCGGTTCGGTGGTCGCCGCGCTGCGCAAGGCGAAGGTCGACGATCGGGTGTCGGCGGTGGTTCTGGTTCCGCCGCCGACGCCGGGTCTGTGGGGCACGGTGCAGGAGATCCGGGACGCCGTGATCGACTTCAAGGAGTCGGGCAAGCCAATCGCCGCGCATATCGAGTTCGGCATGGGGCAGGCGTACTACCTGGCGACGGCGTGCGACGAGATCTTCATGAGCCCGACCAGTCCTCTCATGCTCGTGGGCGTGGCGTCGTACGAGCTGTTCTTCCGCGGCACGGGGGTGGCCTTCAGCTACTTCCTGCTCACCCGCGGGCCCGCGGTCGAGTCCGACTCGGTGCTCTGGCTGCGCGTCCCGCCCAACCTCGGGGAGCAGGCCCCCGACGACCTCTTCGGTCTGTTCGATCAGCGGGAGACCGTCGGTTCGGTGGTCGCCGCGCTGCGCAAGGCGAAGGTCGACGATCGGGTGTCGGCGGTGGTTCTGGTTCCGCCGCCGACGCCGGGTCTGTGGGGCACGGTGCAGGAGATCCGGGACGCCGTGATCGACTTCAAGGAGTCGGGCAAGCCAATCGCCGCGCATATCGAGTTCGGCATGGGGCAGGCGTACTACCTGGCGACGGCGTGCGACGAGATCTTCATGAGCCCGACCAGTCCTCTCATGCTCGTGGGCGTGGCGTCGTACGAGCTGTTCTTCCGCGGCACGCTCGACAAGGTGGGCATAGAGGCGGACATGCTGGCGGCCGGGGATTTCAAGACCGCCATCAACGCCTATACCGAATCGGGATTCACACCGGAGCACCGTGAGGTCTCGGAGGCATTGACCCGGGACTTCTACGAGCAGCTCGTCGACGGCATTGCGGAGGGGCGCGGCATGACGCGGCCGCGCGTGCGGGAGGTGATCGACCAGGGACCGTTCGTGGCCGCCGATGCGGTGAGCCTGGGACTCGTCGACGGCCTGTTGTACGAGGACGAGTTGCTCGCCCGCGTGTCGTCCGGCGACGAGCCGGTACGGATCGACTTCGCGACCTACCGGCGCGTAGACCCGCGGGATCTCGGTCTGAACAGCGGGCCGCGGATCGCCGTCGTGTACGCGGAAGGCATCGTCAATCTCGGCTCGAGCACGGTGGACTTGCCCGGGACCGGGCAGTTGGTCGGATCGCGGACGATGACCGAGGCGATTCGCGCGGCGCGCGACGACTCGTCGATTCACGCCATCGTGCTGCGTATAGACAGCCCCGGCGGGGCGGCCACCGCGGCCGACATCATCTGGCGCGAGCTGTCGCTTGCCCGCGAGCGGAAGCCGCTGGTCGTATCCATGGGCGACATGGCGGCCTCGGGCGGCTACTACATGGCGGCGCCCGCACACGCCATCGTGGCGCAACCGGGCACGCTGACCGGCTCGATCGGCGTGTTCAGCGGCAAGTTCGCCGCCGCGGGAGCGTTCGACAAGCTGGGAGTCGGCATCGACGGCGTGACCTACGGCGCCCAGGCGGACATCTTCTCGCCGGTGGATCGATTCGGCGACGCCGGCCGCGCGGCCATGCAGGCGCAGGTGGACGACATCTACGAGCGGTTTCTCCAGGTGGTCGCCGAGGGACGGGCCATGTCGCGCGACGAGGTGCACGCGGTGGCCCAGGGGCGGGTGTGGACCGGCCGGCAGGCGCTTGCGCGGGGTCTGGTGGACGAGCTGGGAGGACTCCGCCGCGCCGTGTCGCTGGCGCAGGTGCAGGCGGGCATCGACGCGGACGAGGAGGTGAGGCTGGTGCCCTACCCCGGTCCGCGCTCGTTCGTCGAGGTGCTGACCGGCGCCGTCATGGCGCGGGCGATGGGCGGCGAGTTCGGTTGGCGGCACGCGCCGTACGCGCGCGGGGCGTACGCGCAGTGGGCGCTGATGGACCTCGCCGGATCGGGCGTGCCGCTGGCGCTGATGCCCGGTGTTCCGGTAGGAAGATAGAGAGCCCGCCGACTCGCTGCGCCCGCGGGCTTTTCCGGCGCTGCGGGCGCAGCCCTCAGGCCTGCCCGAGCGCCTGTTCCAGGACCGCCAGATCGATGGTGATGTCCAGACGCGCCTTCACGTTGTCCATGTAGGCGGTGAAGAACCGGGACTGGCGCTCGAACATCAGCTCGTCGCGCAGCGTGTCGCGATTCTGCGCCAGGTCGGCCGCCGAGGCTTCCTCGCGCTCGACGAGGTGTACGATGGCCGCCGCGTTGCCGGTCTGCACGACGTCGCTCACCGAGCCGGGCGTCATCGCGAAGGCGACCGCTTCGACCGCGGCGCTCGGGCCGACCTCCGGGAAGGAGGCGCCGCGCGCCACCAGGTCGCTGGCTCCGACCGCCCACTCGGCCTCCTCGGCGGCCGCGACGAAGTCGTCGGCCGCCTTGAGCGCCTCGGCCGCCTCGGCCGCGCGCGCCTGCGCGACGGTCAGCGACTTCTTGCGAATCACGTCCTCGCGTACCTGCTCCCGGACCTCGTCGAGCTCGGGAATGTAGGGCTCCTGGATGTCGATGACGGTGACGAAAGCGGGACCGGAAGGCGTGGGGATGGGCCCGGCAACGGCGCCCGGATCGACGGCGAAAGCCTGCGCGGAGACCTCCTGCGCCAGGCCCAGTCCGAGGATCGGCTCGCCGCGGGCGGCGAATCCCGACTCCTGCAGCTCGTAGCCGCGGGCCGAGGCCGCGCGCTCGAGCTCGGCCGGCGTCGACGCCTCGGCGGCGATCGAGCGGGCCAGGGCGGTCGCCCGCGCGGATGACCTCTCCCGCTTCAGGATGTTCTCGATGGCTCCGCGCACCTCGGCGAACGGCTGCGTGACCTCATCCTGCTTCTCGGTCACGTGGATGACGTGGTAGCCGAAGGGGCTGCGCACCGGATCGGAGATCTCGCCTGCCGCGAGGGCGAACGCGGCGTTCTCGAACTCGGGAACCATCCGGCCGCGCCCGAACGACCCGAGATCGCCGCCGTTCGCGGCGTTGGTCTCGTCCTCGGAGTGCTCGCGCGCCAGCCCGGCGAAGTCCGCCCCGGCGCGCGCCTCGGCCGCGAGCTCGGCGGCGCGCGCCGCGACCACCTCGTCGTCGCCGTCGTCGACGCGCAGCAGGATGTGGCTGGCCCGCACCTGCCCGGGCGTCTGGTACTGCGACAGATTCGCGTCGTAGTACTGACGCACCTCGTCGTCGGTCAGAACGAGGCTGTCGAAGATGGCCGTCTGGTCCACCAGCAGGAACCGCAGCCGACGCTTCTCGGGGATCTCGTAGGTGGCCGCTTCCTCGGTAAAGAGCAGCGATACGTCGTCGTCGTTCGCTTCCACCTCGTCGCGGAAGTCGGCGGCGCGGAAGGCGACGACGTCCACTCGGACTCTCTCGTTGCGGCGCCGGTGCTCGTCGGCGATCTCGGCGTCCGACACGCGCATCCAGCCGGTTACGGCCGCCTGCAGCCGGTCGACCAGGATTTCGCTGCGGATCTCTTCCTCGAACTGCCCGGGAGTCAGCGGGGGGCGTTGCTGCTGCAGCAGTTGGCGGTAGCTCGCCTCGCCGATGAACCGCCCGTCGATCTGGAACGCCGGCAGCGTCAGGATGCGCTCGCGCACCTCCGCGTCGCTCACTTGCAGTCCCAGGCGCTCGGCTTCGGCCAGGGCCGCGTGGCCGTCGATCATCTGCTGCAGAATCTGCCGGTCGATGCCGAGCGAGCGGAGCACTTCCTCGGAAATCTCCCCGCCGGACTCCAGGCGGTACGCCTGAAGCTGGCGGGTGTATATCTGCTGGAAGTCGGCCAGCGAGATCTCCTGGTCGCCCACTCGCGCGATGACGTCGCTGGGCAGCCCGGCCCCGCCGGTCTGGTCCATGAGGCCGGGAACGTACAGGAAGACGAATGCGAAGATGACGAGTGCGAGGCTCCACTTGAGCCAGCCCTTGTGGCGCCGCATCCGGTCGAGCATGGTCATGGCAGCAATTCTACAACCAGACTCGCGGCGGAGTGCCTGGCGCGTCTGTGATACTCTATTGACCCAAGTTGTGGGTTCACCTGGAGTCTGACAGGCCGGTCCACGTCGTTGACGATCGACCTGTCGTCGGCTCCGGTGGTCGGCTTCGATGCCGACCGTCCTTCTTACCATTCGCGGCCGACAACCGAGCGGTTCCGTACCGTCGCCCGGACCTCGCGGCGCGCATGGAGCGCCGCGCGCCGCTTCTGGTCCGTCGTCTGGGCCGCGCGACCACCGTCGTCGAGTTGATGCGGGCGGCCGGCGCGGTTGCGGATCCGAGCCGCGTCGCCGACGTGGTGGCGGCGCGCGCCGACGCCTGGTTGCCTGCGCCGTGCTGGGCCGTCGTGGGGCCGCAGGCGGGAGGGGCGCCGGTCGTGCTGGCCGGGCGCGGGCTGGGCCCCCGGGAGGCACCGGCGGTCCGGGCCCTCGGCTCGTGGGTGCTGCGGCGATCGCGCGTTGCGAGCTCGGCCGATCTCAGCCGGGACGCTCGCGTGCCGCATGGACCGGCGGCGGCGGCGGTGGCGCTTCCGCTCGCGTGCCGTGCGCGTACCGTGGCCGCGCTCGTGGGTCTGGACAGCGGGGTGGCTTCGAGGGCGCCCCGCCTGCCCGGCGCACTCCGGCGGGCGTTGCGTCTGGTGCTCGAACCGGCTGCGTTCGCACTCGACGACGCCCGCCGACTCGAGCAGGCCGAGCGACTTGCCGGCACCGATGATCTGACGGGCCTCTTTAACGTGCGGGCACTAACTGATACGCTTCGCAGGGAGTCGGCGCGTGCGTCGCGCACCGCTCGGCCGCTGTCCGTGCTCGTCATCGACCTCGACGGTTTCAAGAAGGTCAACGACGAACATGGTCACTTGTGCGGCAGCCGTGTGCTCATCGAGGTTGCCGCGCTGCTCCGCGACGGCATGCGGGAGACCGACGCCGCGGCCCGCTGCGGCGGCGACGAGTTCGCCCTCGTGCTCCCGGAGACTCGCGCGGAAGGCGCGGTCGCGGCCGGCGAGCGCCTCCGTGCGCGCATTGCGGGCCATGTATTCCTGCGGCGGGCAGGGCGCGCCGTCCGGCTGACGGCCTCGGTGGGAGCGGCGACGACGAACGGCGCGGCCATGTCCGCGGCCGGGCTTCTGGAGCTGGCGGACAGGGCCTTGTACGACATGAAGGCGGCCGGGGGAAACCGTACCGGAATGCGGGCTGTCGGCTGCGTGGACGTGGAGCGAGCGAAGTGAGCCTGAGGTCGATGCTCTCTTTTCTGTCGAGCGATCTCGCCATCGATCTCGGAACCGCGAACACGTGCGTCTACGCACGCGGGCAGGGCATCGTCATCAACGAGCCTTCCATCGTCGCCGTGAATCACGTCAGCGGACAGATCGAGGCGGTCGGGCTCGAGGCCCGGGACATGGTGGGGCGGACGCCGGGGAACATCACGGCCATCAAGCCGATGAAGGACGGGGTCATCGCCGACTTCGACGCCACCGAGAAGATGCTGACGTACTTCATCAAGAAGGCCCACAACCGGACCGTGTGGGTACGTCCGCGGATCATCATCGGCATTCCGTCCGAGGTCACCCAGGTGGAGAAGCGGGCGGTGAAGGACAGCGCCTACCGGGCCAAGGCCAGCGAGGTGCACCTGGTCGAGGAGGCGATGGCCGCCGCGATCGGCGCCGGAATGCCCATCACGGAGCCGTTCGGCAACATGATCGTCGACATCGGCGGCGGCACGACGGACATCGCGGTCATCTCGTTGGCCGGAATCGTCTATAGCCGGGCCGTGCGCGTGGCCGGCAACGAGATGGACGACGCGATCACCCAGTACATCAAGAAGGCCCATAATCTGCTCATCGGGGAGCGGACCGCCGAGGAGATCAAGACGAAGCTCGGGTCCGCCGCCGAGCTCGACGAGTCGTTGAAGATCGAGATCCGGGGCCGCCATCTGATCGAAGGCGTACCCAAGACTGCCATCGTGACCGACGGGGAGATTCGGGAGGCGCTCGCCGACACGGTGTCCGTTATCGTCGACGCGGTGCGCGTTGCGCTGGAGCAGACGCCGCCGGAGCTGTCGGCCGACATTTTCGAGCGCGGCATCGTCATCACGGGCGGCGGGGCCCTGATGAAGAACATGGACAAGCGGTTGCGGGAAGAGACCGGCGTGCCGGTCGCGATTGCCGAGGATCCGCTGCACTCGGTGGTGCTCGGGACGGGCAAGATGCTCGCGGACTTCTCGCTGCTGCGCAGGATTGCGATTGACTGATTGCCCGGTGGTGCGCATGCTTTCGGGCGAGGCGGGCAGCGGGACACGGCGCGCGGGTCGCGCTGCCCGGCTGCCCGGGATCGGGGTACGTGCAGCATGAAGAGACGACGTGCCGGCTACCTGGTGCTGGGCGTGCTCGTGGCGCACCTCGTCGTCATCTCGGTGCAGGTGGATACCTCTCCCGGTACGAGTGTGCTGCACGCCGTCACCTTCGGCCTGCTGTCCGAGGCGCAGCGACTGGTGAGCTCCACGGTGGGCGCCGGACGTGATCTGTGGGACGGCTACGTCTCGCTGCGGGGCGCGCACGAGGAGAAGATCGAGCTGCAGGAGCAGGTCGCGCGGCTCCGGTTGCGCCTGCAGGCGCAGGACGCCCTGGTTCAGCAGGCCCACAGCCTCGAGCGACTGCTCGAGCTCGACCGGACGGTCGAGTTGATGACGCTCAGCGCCCGCGTCATCGGCATCGACGCGACGCCCTGGTTCCGAACGATTACGGTCGACCGCGGCCTCCGTGACGGAGTGGAGGCCGAGTTGGCGGTGATCGCCCCCGGCGGCGTGGTGGGACGGGTGGTGGGCACGCCCGGAATGCGGGCGGCCAGGGTGCAACTGATCATCGATCGGAACGCCGCGGCCGGCTCGCTCATCGAGCGGACGCGCGTGCCGGGCGTGGTCGTCGGGACCGGCGACGGCGTGTCCCTGCGCATGGAGTACGTATCGAACCTCGAGGACGTGCAGGTGGGGGACGCCATCGTCACGTCCGGGGCCGACGGCATCTACCCGCACGGGCTCGCGTTGGGGACGGTCACCGCGGTGCGGCGCGGCCCCAGCCTGTACAAGACGATCGACGTCGAGCCGGCGATGGAGTTCGACCGCATGGAGCATGTCCTGATCGTCACCCACGACGAGCGGCTCGCGGCCGCCGGCGATGTCCGATGAGTCCCGCGCAGGTAGCGATCGCCGCTGCGGTGGCGGTGACGGTGCAGACCACGCTGGCCTGGTCGGTCAGCGGCACCGTCGTCAACCTGGATCTGCCGCTGGTGGTCGTCGTCCTGGCCGCGCTGTCCGGCGGACCGCTGGCCGGGCTGTGGACCGGAACCGCGACAGGGCTCGCGCAGGACGTGCTGTCGGGCGGCGTCGTCGGCGTGAGCGGCTTGTGCAAGTGCGTGGCCGGCGTCGCGGTGGGGCTGGCGGGTGAGAAACTGCTCGTGACGACCACCTGGCAGCGGAGCCTCGTGGCCGCGGGCGCGACCCTGCTCCATGCCGGTTGCTTCTTCGGGACCTATGCCTTGATCCCCACGGCGACCCTGATCGGCGGGTGGACGGAGGTGGCGGTTCAGGCAGTCGCGAATGCGGTGGCGGCGAGCATCGTCATCGGCGCCGTGGGACCCGTGCGCCGCTGGCAGAGACCCGCGCAGCGCCGGCGTCCGGGGCCGGTCGCCGAACGCTGGCGGAGTCGGTACGCGCCATGATGAGCATCCCGCCGCCGTCGCGCGACGTGCTCAGAGCTCGATCGCTGCTGGGGTTGCTCCAGCACGCTGTCGTCGTGATCTTCGCCGCGCTTCTCGTCAGTTTCTGGCACGTCCAGATCGGCCAGCACGAACGG
The DNA here is from genome assembly GCA_011523485.1 of Acidobacteriota bacterium. The sequence continues at coordinate 10,158 of WTGR01000229.1, read as the reverse complement.
TTCCTCGCGATGGCGGAGAACAACCACCAGCGCCGGCTGTTGCTGCGGGCGCCGCGCGGCGCGGTCCTGGACCGCGACGGCGAGGTGCTGGTGGAGAATCGTCACTCGCTGAACATCTCGTTGGTGCGTGAGCAGGTCGAGGACGTCGACGCCTGGATTGCCCGGCTGGCGCGCACCACCGGCGCCGATGAAGCCGCGATCGCCGACATCGTCGAGCGTCAACCGCGCGCATCCGCATCGCGTCCGGTGGTCGTCATCAGGGACGCCTCGCTGTCCCAGGTGGCCGCCGTCGCGGCCCGCAAGCCGGAGCTGCCGGGGCTCGTCGTCGAGCAGGTGCCCACGCGCCGTTATCCGGGTGCGACGTTCGGCGCGCATGCGCTGGGCTACGTCGGGGAGGTCACCGACGTGCAACTTTCGCTGCCCCGCTTCGAGGGGCTGCGCAGCGGCGCGATCGTCGGCCACGCAGGCATCGAACACGCCTACAACGATCGACTCATGGGGACCGACGGCGCGCGCCACGTCGTCGTGAACAGCGTTGGCCGGGAGATCGAGACGGTCCGCGAGGTCGCTCCGATCGAGGGTGCGCCCCTGGAGCTGACGATCGACTACGACCTGCAGCGGGCTGCCGAGGAAGGGTTCCAGGCGGCCGGGTTCGACGGCGCCGCCGTGGTGCTCGATCCGCGCTCGGGCGAGGTGCTGGCGCTGGTGAGCCGGCCGGCCTACGACCCGAACGACTTCGCTTCCGGGATCGACGCCGCCGCCTGGGGGGAGTTGCTCGCGGATCCGCTCAATCCGCTGCAGAACCGGGCCCTGCGGGGTCGCTATTCGCCCGGTTCGACGTTCAAGATCGTCATGGCGATCGCGGCCCTCGAAGAGGGAGTGGTGGATCCGAACGACGAGATTGTATGCCGCGGCGGCGGCGTCTTCTACGGCCGGTTCTTCGCGTGCCACTCCACGCACGGCAGCGTCGACATGGCGCGCGCGCTGGCGCAGTCGTGCAACACCTACTTCTACCGGCTCGGGCAGTCGCTCGGCATCGATCTGATTCACAAGTGGGCCACTGCGCTCGGCCTGGGGAGCATGAGCGGCATCGACCTGCCGCACGAGGTGCAGGGACTGGTGCCGTCCCGGGAGTGGAAGCGCGCCACCCACGGCGAGCGCTGGTATGCCGGCGAGACGATCTCGGTCGCCATCGGACAGGGCCAGGTGTCCGTGACGCCGCTGTCGATGGCCGTGATGATGGCGGCGGTGGCGAACGACGGGCAGGTCCCGACGCCGCGGGTGCTCCGGCCGGCGTTCCCCGGTCGGCGTGAGGTGGAGGAGGTCCGCCCGGGGGAGGGTCTGCAGCTTGCGCCCGAGACCCTCGCCACGGTGCGGCGCGGACTCTGGACAGCGGTCAACGGCGTGGGAACGGCGCGGCGCGCGCGCGTGCCGGGACGCGACGTGATCGGCAAGACCGGCACCGCGCAGGTCGTGTCGCTGTCCGGCCGCAGGGCCGCGACGGATTCCGAGGCGGACTTGCGGGACCACGGGTGGTTCGTCTTCGCCGCTCCGCGCGACGACGCCCGTATCGCCGGCGCGGTCTTCGCCGAGCACGGGGAGCACGGCTATCTGGCCGCCCCGATTGCCCGCCACGTGATCGAGACCTTCTTCGCCAAGGAGGAGGGGCTTGCGCTGCCCGCTTCTCCGCTGCCGGCGAGACCTCCCGTGACGACCGTGGCGGACGCGGCGCAGCCGGAGGCCGCCGGCGGAGGCCAGTGATGTTCGAGCATCGCCTGGCCGTCTACATCGACTGGGCGTTGCTGGGCGCAATCGGGATACTCTGCGCCATCGGCGCCGCGATGGTGTTCAGCGCCACCTACGACCCCGCCGGCGGCAGCGTCGGCGCCGAGTTCTATCGTCACCTGGTGGCGCTCGCGATTGGCGCGGTCGCGCTCGTCGGCTGCCTGGTGGTCGACTACCGGACCCTGGCGGATCGCGCCCTGTTCATCTACGCCGGCCTCGTGGCGGTCCTGGTCCTCACGCTGCTCGTGGGTACCGAGCAGGGCGGCGCCCAGCGCTGGGTCGGCATCGGTCCGCTCTCCGGCCAGCCGTCGGAGCTCGCGCGCCTCGTTCTGGCCCTCGTCCTGGCTTCGGTCTACACCCGGAACAGCCCGGCCCGGCGCGCGTTGCGCGACTGGATCGTGGGCGGCGCGGTCGTCGCCCTGCCTTTCGTGCTGATCGCGCGGCAGCCGGATCTCGGGACCGCGATCATCCTGTTGCCGGTCTGCCTGACCGTCATGGTGTTCGCGGGCCTGCGAATCCGGGTCCTCGCGGTCGTGGCTCTCCTCGGCGTGCTCGCGACGCCTCTCGTCTGGGCCTACGGGCTCGAGGAGTATCAGCAGCGTCGCATCTCCAGCTTCCTGGACCCGGAGCAGGATCCGCAGGGCGCCGGTTATCAGCAGCGGCAGGCGCGCATCACGGTCGGCTCGGGAGGGATGACGGGACGCGGGTTCCTGCAGGGCACGCAGAACCAGTACAACTTCCTGCCGGTCGCGCACAACGACTTCATCTTCTCGGTGCTGGCGGAGGAGCACGGGTTCGTCGGCGTATCGATCACGCTGGCCCTGTATCTGTTCGTCATCCTGCGTTCGCTCGATGCTGCGCGGGTCGCGCGGGACAGCACCGGCATGTACCTGGTCGCCGGCATCGTCGCCGGGTTCGCGTTTCAGGTCGTATACAACATCACGATGTCGGTGGGGCTGGCGCCGGTCAAGGGACTGACCCTGCCGTTGATGAGCTTCGGAGGCTCGTCGATCATCGCGACGCTGATGGGATTCGGGCTCATCCTGAACGTCAGGATGCGCCGATTCAGAAACTGAGATCATGGTCCGGAAGGGCAGCGGCGCGAGGCGTTGCGAAGGCGTCCGGACGGCAGCCCGACCGGCGGGTGCGCCGCCGTGCGATCGAGCGGGAGCGCCATGTGCACGCGGCCGGCGCGCTGCGAGCCCGGACCGGCGGGAGATCGTTACGCATGAACAAGGAATTGATCGTCTCCTCGAACCGCCACGAGACGATGGCGGCCATTCTCGAGGACGACCAGGTGGCCGAGATCCACATCGAACGCGAGCACCAGCGCGGCGTCGCCGGCAATATCTACAAGGGGCGTGTGAACAAGGTCCTGCCCGGGATGCAGTCGGCCTTCGTCGACATCGGTCTCGAGCGCGACGCCTTCCTGTACGTCTCCGACGTCGTCGACACCATCGAGGAGTTCGAGCGTCTGGAGTCGGGTGACGGCGACGACTCGCCCGCGGACGGCGGCGAGGCCAACGGCGACGCCGCACGCCCGCGCGGCAACGGCCGGAGCCGGTCGCCCCGCTCCGCGCAGAGGCCGACGCAGCAGATCGAGGATCTGCTGAAGGCCGGGCAGGAGATCCTGGTGCAGGTGGTGACGGCGACGACTCGCCCGCGGACGGCGGCGAGGCCAACGGCGACGCCGCACGCCCGCGCGGCAACGGCCGGAGCCGGTCGCCCCGCTCCGCGCAGAGGCCGACGCAGCAGATCGAGGATCTGCTGAAGGCCGGGCAGGAGATCCTGGTGCAGGTGGTCAAGGAGCCGCTCGGCACCAAGGGCGCGCGGGTCACCTCCCACGCCAGCATCCCCGGGCGCTTCCTGGTGTTCATGCCGACCGCCGACAACATCGGCGTGTCGCGCAAGATCGACTCGCGCGAGGAGCGCAGCCGCCTGCGCGGCATCGTGCGGCAGTTTCGCGACGAGCACGGCTTCACCGGCGGGATCATCATTCGCACGGCCGCGGCCAGGCGCCCCAAGGAAGATATCGAAGGCGACCTGCGGTACTTCCACGAGCTCTGGTCCGAGATGCGCGGCAACATGGAGTCGTTGCGGGCGCCCGCGGTCATTCACCAGGAGGAGAGCCTCGTCGCGAAGCTCATCCGCGACTTCCTGAACGACGATTTTTCGGCGATCCGGATCGACGATCGCGACGAGCACGCACGTGTCGTGCGGTTGGTCGAGCGCATCATGCCGGGCATGGTGGAGCGGGTGCGGCACTATGCGAAGGAGTTTCCGATCTTCGAGGAATACGGTGTGCAGGCCGAGATCGACAAGGCGATCCGGAGCAAGGTGTGGCTCAAGTCGGGCGGCTACATCGTGATCAACCAGACGGAGGCCCTCGTCGCGATCGACGTGAACACCGGGCGCTACGTCGGCAAGCGGAGCGGCGGTCTCGAGGACACCATCGTGAAGACGAACCTCGAGGCGGCCAAGGAGATCGTGCGGCAGGTCCGGCTGCGGGATCTCGGCGGCATCATCGTGGCCGACTTCATCGACATGGACGATCGGAAGAACCGCCAGAAGGTCGCGCAGGCGTTCGAGCGGGAGCTCCGGCGCGACCGGGCGCCGTCGAAGACCATCCAGGTGTCCGACTTCGGCCTGATCATCGTGACGCGAAAGCGCGTCCGCCAGAGCCTGGAGCGGCAGTTGACCGATCCGTGCCCGTACTGTTCCGGCAGCGCGGTCATCAAGTCGTCGTCGACGATCTGTTACGACCTGCTGTCGGAGGTGCGCAAGATTGGTCCCGAGCTCAACGGGCACGCCGTGCAGTTGCGGGTCAATCCCGACATCGCGCGGGTCCTCGAGCAGGAGCAGCGCGGGGTGCTCCGGGACCTCGAGCGCGTGCTCGGACGCGGGGTCACCGTGCAGCCGGACGTCCGGCTGCACCACGAGCAGTTCGACGTGATGGCGACCTGAACGATCAACCCGCCGCGAGGTGAATCAGATAGTGCGTGCCGTCCCGGTTGATCCAGACGCGCACGTAGTCGTTCCCACGCAGAACTTCGACGCGCGAACTGCCGTTCGCCGGCGGGGCGGCGCCGGCGACATCGCCGATTTCCGCCGCGGGGACGATGGAGGCCAGCTCGCGTCCCATGACCGCTCCGTCCTGCCGGAACTCCACCCAGCGTTCGAGCTCCGCGAGCGCCCCGGTGGCTTCCGGGCTCGCCGTCAGGCTCGTCAGATGCACGCTGTAGGCGCCGGGCGGCAAGGCCTGACCGTTCGCCAGCACCGGTCGGGGCAACTCGATCGTGCCGAGCGCCAACTCCCCGGGCGGGACGCCGACGCTCTCCGGAAGCTGCCCGGAGACGGCCGGCAGCGAGCTGCCGGCGACGAAGAGGAGCACGGCCAACCCGCGCAGGATGCACGACCCCTTCATGGACGGCTGATTCATGACTGAATCATAGCATCGGGCCCTGCCAGCGCACCGCGGCGAAACGGTGCAGCCGGTCCCCGGTCACGCGGATCCCTTCCGCAACGAGCAGACCGCGCTTGACGGCGCGATCGCCGTAGCCGCCCAGACGCCCGCCGGCCCCGACGACACGGTGGCACGGCACGCCGGGTCTCGTGCAACTCCGCATGACGTTTCCCACCGCACGGGAGGCGAGCGGCCGCCCCGCCAGGGCGGCGACGTCCCCGTACGTCGCGACGCGCCCGGGCGGGATGCGGCGCACTATGGTCAGCACACGCCGCGCGAACGGCGTCGCCGGTGCCCTGGTGCCGTTGTTCATGCCGTCCACCGATCCGCCGGTCCGGTCGTTCCGAGAAGGAGGTTCCTGCAGCGCTCAGTGTCCCGGTGTGGTCCGCCAGATCTCGTGGATGGCGTGGGCGTCGATCAGCTTCGTGGCATACGCAATCTGCCCGGCGTGGAGAGCGTAGTGCGTCAACTGCAGGCTGATGGCTTCGAGCAGCGTCATGGGTTTCGGCGTCCGCTCCGTCGTGGCGATCAGGTCGGCCGGATCGACCTGCGCCAGCACCTCGTCGGCCTCCTCGATGGCCATGTCGAGTCTGGCCCGCAGCTCGGCGGCCGGCAGCTCGCGCCGTTCCGCGAACTCGGCGGCCCGATCCCGCACGAACTCGCGTCCCCCGACGACGTGTCCGATGTAGAAGCGCGTCGATCCGACGCAGTGCAGGACGAGGTTGCCGATGGCGTTCGACGATTCGTTGGGGCGCCACCAGATCTGCTCTACCTTCAGCGCGTCCAGGCAGGTGCGAATCTGTCCCGTCAGGTGGATGCAGAGCCGCGTGCGGGCAGACTCGATGAACGTGGATTCGATGGTGCGGATCATGCGCACAGCTTAGCAGCCGGCGATGGAGGGACGAGCGCCGTGCCGGGCCGCCCGCGTCCATCCCGAGTCCGCGTTCCGTTTCAGCGCCGGAGAACCGGCAGGTAGCAGAGCGCGGCGACGAGCGCGCCGTACGTCGCGGAGGCTGCCGGGTACCAGTGCGGGACCATCTCCGGCGGGAGCAGCCCGGCGCCGTGTGCAAGACCGGCTGCCGCGTGCGCGCCCCAGGCGGCGGCCAGCGCCGTCAGCGCGCGAACCGGTTCCCACGTGGTGACCAGGGCCGCCACCGCGAAGCAGCCGGCGGCGATGGCCACGACGAGGCCGGCGCCGGGGACATCGTCGTGCCCGAGGGCGAGGCCGATGGGGACGGCCGCCGCCAGCGCCAGCAGCAGCGCCGCGAACTGGGCGAGCCGCAACTCGGCTACGAGCCGTTGTCCACTGGTCGGATCCGCTCGCCGGGCGCCGAGCGACAGCCACGCGGCGGTCGTCCCGAAGGCGAGAAAGACGACGGCGAACGAGAGTACGGCATCGGTCACGGGATTCCCGCCGCGGGGCGCGGCGCTGGAGGATCGCGAGTATAGCAGCCGTCTCGGGTAGGCTTGTCGCGCGGGCGGAAGAGGAGGACGCGTGGAGAGCATGCACGATGCCCGGCGGATTCGCGCCGCGGCGGCCGCGACCGCCGTCCTGCTGGCGTTGGCGGCGTTCGCGTTTCAGGAGCTGCTGCCGGGACGCCTGCGGGCGCTGATGGGCATGGCGGCGTTCATCCTCACTGCCATCGCCTGCTCGGCGAACGTGGCCGCCATCCGCTGGCGCACCGTCGCCTGGGGAATCGGTCTGCAGGTGTTCCTGGCCGTGGCGATACTGAAGCTCGCGGTCGGCGGCGTCCGGCCGGGCTACGCGCTGTTCTCCGCGCTGGCCGCCGTCGTCACGCGCTTCCTGGAGTTCACCAGCGTCGGGGCGCAGTTCGTCTTCGGGGTTCTCGCCGATCCGGTGGCCATGGGGGAGCGGTTTCCCAACGGCCTCGTGCTCGCCTTCTCCGCGTTTCCGATCATCATCTTCGCGTCGTCGGTCTTCACCGTGCTGTACCACCTGGGCGTCCTGCAGGCGGCCGTGCGGCTGCTGGCGCGCGTCATGATGCCGCTGATGGGCACCAGCGGGGCGGAGACGCTGTCGGCGGCGGCCAACGTCTTCATGGGGCAGACGGAGGCGCCGATCATCGTGCGCCCCTACATCGCGCGGATGACGCAGTCGGAGCTGCTCGCGTTGATGACGGGCGGTCTGGCGACCATCGCCGGCAGCATGTTCGCCATCTACGTCAGCCTGGGCGCCGATCCGGTGGCGATGCTGACGACGAGCGTCATGGCGGCGCCCTGCGGCCTGTATCTGGCCAAGATACTGCTGCCGGAGACCGGTGAGCCGGTGACCGCCGGCCGGGTGGTCGTCAATCCGGCGCGGGAGCACGTCAACGTGGTCGATGCAGCGGCCGGCGGCGCGTCGAGCGGCATGCAACTGGCCTTCAACGTGACGGCGATGCTGATCGCGTTCCTGGCGTTCATCGCCATGTTCGACTACCTGCTGGGCTTCCTGCGGCCGGGCCTGTCGATGGCCGGCATCTTCGCGGTGGTCTTTGCGCCGGTCGCCGCGCTCATCGGGACGCCGGCCGGCGACGTGCCGGCGGTTGCGGATCTGCTCGGCACGAAGCTCGTCACGAACGAGTTCGTCGCCTACCTCAAGCTGAGCGGCGAGTACGCGGACTCGGTCAGCGACCGCGCGCGGTCGCTTTCCGCCTTCGCGCTCACCGGCTTCGCCAACTTCGGCTCGATCGGCATCGTGCTGGGCGGGATCGGCAGCATGGCGCCCGAGCGCCGCGGCGATCTGGCGCGCCTGAGCGCCCGCGCGCTCCTCGCCGGCTTCATGGCGACGCTGATCAACGCTTCGGTGGCGGCCGTCCTGCTGTAGCCCGACAATCGTCGCCGAACGCGACCGCTGCGGTCGCGCTGCGGCATCCGATTGCCGCCCAGCCGGCCTGACCAGGAGTCTACGCCGTTCTACGGCGCAGACTCCCAGCCCATACCCCGGCGGCGCCGCGCCGCGGCGGCCGGGCGCCGACGACCGGGTTGTATGATTCCCCTCGATGTTGCCGACCGTCGCGTGGAAGGACGACCGCGTCGTCATGGTCGACCAGCGCAAGCTGCCCGGCCGGGAGGTCTACGTGGAGCTCCGCACGGCCCGCGAGGTGGCTCGCGCCATCGAGAAGATGGTGATCCGGGGGGCGCCCGCGATCGGCGTCGCCGCGGCGATGGGGCTGGCGCTCGGCGTGACGAAGAGCCGGGCGAAGGGGAGCGCGGCGCTGGCCGCCGAGTTCTACCGGTTGTGCGACACGATGGCCGGGACGCGCCCGACGGCGGTGAATCTCTTCTGGGCGATAGACCGCATGAAGGGAGTGTTCTCCGCCGCGGCGCGGGCCGGGCGGTCGCCGGCGGAGATCGGCGCGATCCTGGTGGCCGAAGCCGGGCGCATCCACGACGAGGACGTCGCCTGCTGCAGGGCGCTCGGGGCGCACGGCGCTGCGCTGCTGCCCGACGATGGCCGCGTGCTGACGCACTGCAACGCCGGCGCGCTGGCGACCGGCGGCTACGGAACCGCGCTCGGGGTGATACGGGCGGCGGTGGAGGGGGGCAAGCGGATCGCCGTCTACGCCGACGAGACCCGGCCGTTCCTGCAGGGCAGCCGGCTGACCGCCTGGGAGCTGCTGCGGGATGGCATCGATACGACGATCGTGACCGACGGGATGGCCGGCTCCCTCTTCAGCGGCGGCACGATCGACGCGGTGGTGGTCGGCGCCGACCGCATTGCCGCGAACGGAGACGTCGCCAACAAGATCGGCACCTATACCGTGGCCGTGCTCGCCCGTGAGCACGAGGTGCCGTTCTATGTCGCCGCGCCGACGTCGACGATAGACCTGGCGACCGCCGACGGCGGCGGCATCCCCATAGAGGAGCGGAACAGCCGGGAGGTCACCCACGTCGGATCCTCCCGCGTCGCTCCCGAGGGCGCGGGCGTCTGGAATCCGGCCTTCGACGTCACGCCGCACCGTTTCGTGGCCGGCATCATCACGGAGCGCGGCATCTGTCGTCCGCCCTACGGCGAGAGTCTGGCCGCGGCCTGCGTCGGGGCCTGAATCGAGTCGACCCGATGGATGTTCTCGCCATCGAGACATCGTGCGACGAGACGGCCGCCGCGGTGGTGGCGGATTCCGGCGACCCGGCGCGGCCCTGGACCGTGCGGTCCAACGTGGTCGCCTCGCAGGCGGAAATCCACCGCGAATGGGGCGGCGTGGTGCCGGAGCTCGCGTCCCGGCAGCACGTGCGCGACATCTGCGGCGTGGTGGAACGCGCGCTCGGGGACGCCGGCGCGGACTGGCCCGACATCGACGCCGTCGCGGTGACGCAGGGGCCCGGCCTCGTCGGCTCGCTGCTGGTGGGCGTCGCCTTCGCCAAGGCGCTGGCCGCATCGCTCGATCTGCCGCTGGTCCCGGTGCAGCACCTGGCCGGGCACATCGAATCGCTCGTGGTGGAGGGCGGCCGGATGCCGCTGCCGGCGGTGGTGCTGGTCGTCTCGGGAGGGCACACCAACCTGTATCTGACGACAGCGGCGGGCGCGGAGGGACTGTCGCATCGGCTGATCGGCCGCACGCGCGACGACGCCGCCGGCGAGGCCTACGACAAGGTCGCCTCGCTTCTCGGCCTCGACTATCCCGGAGGGCCGGTCATCGATCGCATCGCGCGCACCGCCGACGACCGCGCCGTCGATTTTCCTTTCGCCAGGATGACCCACGACGACCGCAACGCCGGTCCGGCGCTGGCCCGGCCGGCCGGTCTGGCCGAGGTCCGCAGCGGGCGGCAGCTCGAGTTCAGCTTCAGCGGGTTGAAGACGGCGGTCAAGCGTCACGTGCAACGGCGGCGGGCCGCGCTCGCCTGCGACGACAGGCTGCCCGAGGAGGAGATAGCGGGCATCTGCGCCAGCTTCCAGCGGGTGGTGG
>WTGR01000482.1 GCA_011523485.1 Acidobacteriota bacterium | reverse complement strand
AGGTACTCGCCGTCGAGCGGGAACGTGTGGCGCACCGCCAGCCCGCCGTGGGTGGCGAACGGCATGTCCTCGCTGCGCCGGATGTCCCGGCGCTCGTAGCCCACCTTGTAGACCTGCATGACCGGCCGGTTGTCGGGACTGCCGACCGCCGTGCGGCTGATCTTGGTGGCCGCGGCGATGTAGCGGCCCATCAGCGCCGGGGTGATCGACAGCACGTCCGCGTTGTTGTCGAACCCGAAACCGGCCATGTCGCTCGGCAGCAGCGCCTCGCCGTCGATCTCCAGGTCCAGCAGATCCCGGACGGCATTGACGTACTCCAGCCGGTTCAGCCGGCGCGAGGCGACCCGGCCGGGGTTGGGATCGACGGCCGCCGCGTGGTCGAGCGCCGCTTCGAGGGCGCCGGCGAACGCGTCGAGCGTCTCCGCGTCGGGCCGCGGCCGCCCTTCCGGCGGCATCTGCCCGCTGCGCAGCTTGCGGACGACCTTCTCCAGCGTCTCGGCGTTGGCATGGACCTGGCTCACGTCGAGCCGGTCGAGCATCAGTCCGGCGGTCTGGAGCCGCTCGTTGTGGCAGGTGACGCAGTAGCGGTCGAACAGCGCCCGCGACGGGGGCTCGGGCGCCTGCGCCTGTTCGGCAACCGCACCGGGCTGGCTCGGGGAGGCGGCGTGCACCGGCGGCTGGAAGCTCACCGCCGCGGCCAGTCCGACCAGAACCGCCAGACGCGCAATCAGCATCCTCGACATGGTCAGTCCCTTCACAGACACGATGCGCCGGGCGATTCGCACCACACCGCACGGCGCGAGAGGTAACGGGCATTATAGCCCGGACGCAACCGCGCGCATCCCGGAGAAACCTGCGAGAACCGACGGCCGCGGGCGCCGCGTCCGGGATCTCGCGCTGGTCGCGGCCGACCGTCCCGGCGGGGCAGCGCGCCGAGCCTGGAGCTGGAAGTCGTCGCGGAGTCCTCCCCGACTGCGGCAACGCACGTCGCCGTTATACACATGCAACAATAATCCATATAAAGTAGCTTTGAAGCAACATGTCGGGCCGCACAAGGATCGCCGAGACGCCGCCCGCCGCCGTCCAGGACGCGCTGCAACGACTCGGGCGCAACCTCCGCACTGCCCGCCTCCGCCGCAGGCTGCCGCAGGCGGTCCTCGCCGACCGCGTGGGTGTGTCGCGCTTCGTCATCGCCGACATCGAGAAGGGCAAGCCGACGACCGGCATCGCCGCTCACCTCGGCGTGCTCTGGGCGCTCGGCCTGCTGCCGCAACTCGAAGGGGTGGCTGATCCCGACCGCGACGAGGAAGGCAAGGCGCTCGAACGCGCCCGGAGCCCCGGAACGGCGCGGCGCGCCCGCAGCCTCAGCGATGACTTCTGAGCGGGAGTGCTTCGTCTACATCGTTCCGCCGGGCGCCACCGGGTTCGTCACCGCGGGACGCTTCCGCCTCACCGGGGGACCGGCCGGCGATCCGGTGGGCGCGTTCGTGTACGGCCGCCGCTACCGCGAGCGGGCGGACGCCGTGGAATTCGATCCGGTCGAACTGCGGCTCTCCGCGCGCATCTACGAGACCGCGCGCATGGAGGGCTTCTTCGGCGCCATTCGCGACGCGATGCCCGATGCCTGGGGACGACGCGTGATCGAGCGCCGTGCCGCGCTCGCGCATCTGGAGGAATTCGACTACCTGCTGCGAGGACCGGACGACCGGGCCGGCGCCCTCGGCTTCGGTCCGGATGTCGACCCACCCGCTCCCGCGTCCACGTTCGACCGCACGTCATCGCCGACATCGAGAAGGGCAAGCCGACGACCGGCATCGCCGCTCACCTCGGCGTGCTCTGGGCGCTCGGCCTGCTGCCGCAACTCGAAGGGGTGGCTGATCCCGACCGCGACGAGGAAGGCAAGGCGCTCGAACGCGCCCGGAGCCCCGGAACGGCGCGGCGCGCCCGCAGCCTCAGCGATGACTTCTGAGCGGGAGTGCTTCGTCTACATCGTTCCGCCGGGCGCCACCGGGTTCGTCACCGCGGGACGCTTCCGCCTCACCGGGGGACCGGCCGGCGATCCGGTGGGCGCGTTCGTGTACGGCCGCCGCTACCGCGAGCGGGCGGACGCCGTGGAATTCGATCCGGTCGAACTGCGGCTCTCCGCGCGCATCTACGAGACCGCGCGCATGGAGGGCTTCTTCGGCGCCATTCGCGACGCGATGCCCGATGCCTGGGGACGACGCGTGATCGAGCGCCGTGCCGCGCTCGCGCATCTGGAGGAATTCGACTACCTGCTGCGAGGACCGGACGACCGGGCCGGCGCCCTCGGCTTCGGTCCGGATGTCGACCCACCCGCTCCCGCGTCCACGTTCGACCGCACATTGGACCTCGACAGACTGCAGAGCACAGCCGATGCCGTGATGTCCGGCGACCCCGCAGGTGCCGGCTCCGCCGGTGCGCGGGTCGAAGCGCTTCTGTGGCCCGGCACGTCCCTGGGCGGTGCACGTCCCAAGGCGGTGGTACAGGACCCACGGGGCCTCTGGATTGCCAAGTTCGGACGACAGACCGACCGCTGGAACCACGCGCGCGTCGAGCACGGCATGCTCGTGCTGGCCCGCGGTTGCGGCCTGCATGCGGCCGACAGCCGCGTCGAGACCGTTGCCGGTCGCGATGTGTTGCTCGTCCGCCGCTTCGACCGCGAGCGGCTGGACACCGGCTACCTCCGCCACCGCATGGTCAGCGCCCTGACGCTGCTCCGCACCGGCGACAGCCCCGTCGACCGCAGGGACTGGTCCTACCTGCTCCTGGCCGACGAGATCCGTCGAGCCAGCGCCGATCCGCACGCCGACCTGCGGGAGCTGTTCGGGCGGATGTGCTTCAACGCCGCCGTGTCCAATCTCGACGATCACCCCCGCAATCACGCGGTCATCGCCGGGGACCGCGGGTGGCGCCTGAGTCCGGCGTTCGACCTGACGCCGTCCCCGGTCGTCGCGCTGGACCGCCGCGACCTGGCGATGACCTGCGGCCGGTCTGGCCGCCATGCCCATAGAGCGAACCTGCTGAGCGCCTGCGGCCGGTTCCTGCTGCGGGAGGAGGAAGCCGCCGTCATCTGGGAGCGGACTGTCGACACGGTGCGTGCGGAGTGGCGCACGACCATGCAGCGCGCCGGCGTGAGCGAGGTCGACTGCGACGCCATTCGGAGCGCGTTCGTCTACCGCGGCCTGTTCCAGGACGCGACGGAAGACAGATAGTCTGAAAGTCATGCACAACCACACGATCTCAGTCGGAGTTTTGATCATCGGTTCACTGTATTGGGACGACACCGACATCCGGACGAAGTGGCGTGAACGGCTCGATCTGGACGCGAGCAAGCATGTCCGAACGCCGATTCGCTATGGACGGCAATCGGTCAAGCGTGGTCGCTCGTACACGATGGTCTTCTCCGGAGTCCTTGGTGAAGGGCAACTCGGATGTGGAATCGTCGTTCCCTGCAAACGGTCCGTAGGAACACCGGAGGAGCTGGTTCGCGAGGCCAAGCACCTATGGGCGGCGGAGGAAGAATCCAGTCCGACCGAGCGTATTTCGGCTCGCTGGGGCTGCGTCGGTCTTGTGAGAAATCCCGATCGTCCGGTGCCGGAGGTCCTGATGAAGGACTGGAGAGCTCTCATAGCCAAGGAAGGCAATTGGGGATATGGGCAACTGGCGCATGCCGCGAATGAGAAGCCCGCTGTCGACAGACATTCTGGATTCCTGAATATCACTTGGCCACGTACTCAGGATGGTTCGACGCTTACGTTGGACCTTCTGCTTGCTACCGCTACGAACCCGACAATCAAGAACGGCCGCTATGCTTCAGCACAGGACGTTGCAGATGGGTGGATCACCCCGAAGGGCAAGAAGCACGTCAACTACTTCCGGAAGAACAGGGCGCACGGAATCACGACGTTTGAGGACGCCGAAATCAAACAAGTACTTGACCGAAGCACCGGAGCGCCTCGCTAGTCCGGACGTAATCGCGTCAGAAAGCGCTCGAAGTCCTGATCGAACGCGCTGCGGATGCCAGGCACCTTGGCCGCCAGTTTTACCACCTCGGTCGAATCCAGGTCCGCGGCGTATGCGTGCCGGAAGAGACGACGGAATCGCCTCAGCTCGTCCAGTTCCGATGCCGTCGCTTCGGATAGTAACGCCGGCCGGATGCCACGGATCTCGAGCTGCATGCGCCTGATCAAGTCCGCGTGATACCTTGCTTCATCGATTCGGTTCTCGAAGAACCGGGCGACCTCCTCGAATAGCTGTTCGAACGCGCTGTAGAGATTGTGGAGCTGGTACTTCAGGCTGTCGACGTCTGCGGCGGCGTGCCGGTCGAACGTCCGCCACCGTTCCTCGATGCGATTGGCGATGCGGTCGATGTCTCCACAGCGCGCCCGCAACTCCGCGTCGAGAACCGAGAAGGCTCCATCATCCATAAACCCTGACTCCGCAACGGATGAAGGTCTCGGGAACCGGGTGCCGATCGAGGTCGATGACGTCAACGGTCTTGCCGGTCGCATCTTCCAGTGCCTTCATGACGTCGAGCACGGCGTGCGAGCAGCCTCCGACGGCCACATCGACGTCGGAGGATTCCGTCCAGCGCTCCGGCGACAGCACAGAACCCACAATGTAGGCGCTCCGGACTCCAAGTGGCTCACGAATGTCCAACAAGGCTTGTCGGACGCGCTTCAACAACTCAGGCCTCTCGCCAAAATAACTTGATTATTTCCTGGTCTCTCGCGGCGTAAGACTG
>WTGR01000261.1 GCA_011523485.1 Acidobacteriota bacterium | reverse complement strand
GCGCCACGTGCCGGCGCAGGAACGCGAACGGCAGCGTCCGCACGTCGCGGCCGTCCAGCCGGACCGCACCCCGGTCCGGATCGAGGAACCGCAGCAGCAGGTCGGCTACGGTGGACTTCCCGACGCCGCTACGGCCGACGACGGCCACGGTCTCCCCCGGTGCGACGGCGAACGAGACGTCCTCCAGGGTCGGCGCGCCGCGGTCGAACGAAAAGCTCACCCCGTCGAACTCCACCACCCCGCGGGCCTCGGCGGGCGCCGTCGCCCCGGGCGCTTCCTCCACATCGACCGGCGCATCGGCGATTTCGTGGACCCGCGCCAGCGAGACCTTGGCGGTGGCGAGGCTCGCGTAGAGCCCCATCAACCCCTGCACCGGCGCCATCAGCCGCGTCTGGTAGGCCATGAACGCCACCAGCGTCCCCATGGTGAGCGTGCCGTCCAGATAGCGGAAGCCGCCGTACAGAAACACCGCGCCCAGGCCGCCGGACAGCAGCACGCCGGGCAGCCCGCCGGCCAGGTAGGTCAGCCGTTGCATCGCCATCAGCGCGCCGATGAACGCCTGGTTCCGGTCGCGAAATCGCGTCACCTCGCGGCCCTGCGCGTTCGCGGTGACCACGAGCTTCATGGCCGACAGCGTTTCGATGAGAAAGCTCCCGATGTCGGCGCTCCGCTCGCGGAACGCGGCCACGCGCCCCTCGAGCCGGCGGCGGTAGACCACCAGCGCCCACACGCTCAGCGGCAGCACGGCGATGCCGGCCAGGAACAGCCGCAGGTCGAGCCAGATCATCATGCCGACCGAGCCGGCCAGGAACAGCAGGTTGCCGATCCACGAGAGCGCGGCTTCGGCCGCCACGCGCTGGATCTCGCCGATGTCGTTGTTCAGGCGCGAGACGATGTCGCCCAGCCGCGTGCGGGCGTAGAAGCGGGGCGAGAGGCGCTGCAGGTGGCGGTACAGATCCAGCCGCATGTCGAACAGGATCTCCGCCGACACGCGCGTGTAGCGCAGGCCGCTGGCGACGTTGAGCAGGAAGCCGAGCAGCGTCAGGCCGACGAACAGCGCGACGATGCGCAACAGCACCGCCCGGTCGCCGGCGAGCAGCGCGTCGTCGATCAGGTCGCGCGACAACAGGGGAACGATCAGCGCCGCGCCGGTGCTGGCGAGGCTGAGCGCGACGATCAGCGCGAGGCGCCGCCAGTACGGCGCGACATAGGCGAGCGCGCGCCGGAACTGGGGGTCCAGGAGTCCGCGGCAAATCCCCGCGGCATTCGACCGGCGATACATCCCGACTCGCTTTGTCGCTCCTGGGTCACATACAGCCGGGCATGCTCCCTCGTCTCGCCGCGCGGTCCGGACGCCCCGGCGGCCTCGGCGCTACGCGGCGTTCACCACGGCCTCCTGGCGTGCCAGCGTTACGGAGGCGCCCGGGTCCCCAACGGGCGTCAGGGTGCCGATGAGGACGGAATCACGATGAGCCCCGACGTCATGTCGCCGTCGAGCGCAAGCGTATCGAGGTAGTCGAACGATGCGGCGTCGTAGAAGTCGATCGTGTTACCGGCGGACGAGATGTAGAGCACCTCCCCGTTGGTGCTGACGTCGAGCGCCATGCGCGGCCGGCCGGCGACCTGCCGGCGGTTGCCGATGCTTCGTTGCTCCAGATCGAAGGTCCAGAACTCGTAGCCCTCGATGCTGCTCTGCAGCCCGTAAGCGGTCCGACGCCCCGGCGCCAGCGCGAACTGGATGCCCCGCGCCGGTCCCAGCGTATAGAAGTCGACCTCCCGGTTCGGCAGATCGATGCGGGCGACACCCATCAGGTCGCGATCCTGCGCCTCGTCGTGCAATGTGAACAGGTTGGTAAAGAAGCCGGGCTCCTCGTAGATCAGGTCGGTGGAGAACCCGAACCGGATCGGCCCGACGCCGGGCTGGATCGGCACGCGCAGCGACCAGCGGTCGACCTCCGTGAATCCCTCGGTCTCCAGAACGATCACGTCGCGGCCGAAGTGATACACGTACTCCCCGTCGGGCGAGTACAGAAAACTCGTACGGGGGGTCGGCTCTCCCCCCGGCCACGGCAGGTCCTGCAGGATCTCGTGCGTCTCCAGATCGACTTCCACCAGCCGGTACGGCTCGATCTCGAAGCGATCGATCAGCTTCACCGCGGCATCGAGATTCAGGATTGCGGTCCGCCCGTCCGGCGCCACCCGGAACCCGCGGATGCGAACCGTGCGGTTGCCCGCGCTGAACCTCAACGAGTCGGTGACCTCTCTGGAGGCGACGTCGACCGTCGTCAGGTACTGCATGGTCGGGTCGAGAAAGTAGAAGCGCTCGCCGTCCTCCGAAACGACCATCGCGCGCGGCGAGCCGTGCGGCGCCGCGATCTCGTCGACGACGCTGGTGGTCGCCTCGTCGATGACGAAGATGCGGCTGGGGAACGCGCCGAGATACAGAGTGCCGTCGCCGGCCGACACCCGCGGCGCAGGCGCCGCCTCCTGGGCCGGCGCGGGCTGGCCGGCCAGAGCGGCCAGAGCAACGAGCGCGGTCGCAAACGCCAAGCGCGCGATCCGGCGCCGGGCACCCATTGCGCCGCCGACCGGCCGCACGGACCGAACCTCGGCCTGTTCACACCCGCCGGGAGCACCGCTAGGGAAATATGAGGTCAACCTTCCGCCAGTCCTTCTGCGCCGCGGCGCATTTGCCCGTCCAGTCGGGCGCGTGATTCAACTGGTCCGGCACCTGCGCCGGCCAGAAGCAGCCGAGGTGGCAGTCGAACAGGTCGCGCTCGACCGGCTGGCACAGGCCCGCCGCGCCGCCGTTGCTGTCCGCCTCCCAGCCGGGCAGGAAGATGAAGCTGCAACCGAGCGGGATGTGCGGACCTTCCTGCTTGGGCGGCTGCGCCGGACTGTCCTGCAAGGCGACGACGCGGCCATCCTCGCCGGCGCTTCCGCCGTTCCCGGCCGCGGCGCGGCGCCGGGCTTCTTC
The DNA here is from genome assembly GCA_011523485.1 of Acidobacteriota bacterium. The sequence goes on along the minus strand of WTGR01000261.1, from coordinate 1,789 downwards.
CATCCCCTGCGCGATGCGGGCCGCCTTCTGGTTAATGGGCCTCAGATGCGTCATCGTTTCCCTCTTCCGGCGTGCCTCCGCCGTCGAAACGCCGCAGATACGCGGGGTTCCGCTCGGCGATCTCGCCGTAGATCTCCAGGCAGGTCTCGGTCCAGCCGCGGATCCACTCGCAATAGTGCAGATTGGGCGCCTGCGTGGTGCCGTAACGCGTGTACGCCTCGTGGTAGCAGCCGCCGGCGCACAGCGGACGGGCCCAGCAGGTCCGGCAGTCGGTCTTCCGGTCGATGTGATGAGCGTCGAGAAACGCCGTCTGCGCCGTGTCGTCGACCCCGTCCCGCACCGTGCCGAGCTTGTGGTCGTCGGAGCCCGCGAACCGGTGACAGAGCGCCACGTCGCCGTTGGTCGCCACGCCCATCAGGCCGAGCCCGGCCCCGCACGGCAGCGCCTTGCTGGCCCCCTTGTGCAGCTCCTCGACCGTGTCGCGGACGTTGCTGAAGCCGTGGTGCCGGCCGGCGAGCGCGGCCTCCAGAAACTCGTGCGCCAGCTCCCGGAACTGCGCCAGCATCGAGTCGAAGCCGGTCTCCCCGATGGCGTGGGCACGGGCCGGCGACGTCGTCACCGGTGCGAAGCCGACCTCCCAGAAGCCGACCTCCTCGCGCAGGTGCCGGTAGATGCGGGTGATGTCGAGCACGTCGGAGGTCAGCGTCACCCGGGCGCCGATCGGCCGCGAAGTGTGCCGCTTGAGCAGCTCGCGCACCTTCGGCGCCACCACGTCGTAGCTGCCCCGCCCGTCGTGGAAGACGCGGAACTTGTCCTGCATCTCCTTCGGACCGTCGATGGAGATGGTCACCCCGACGTCGTTCTCGGCCAGAAACTCGATGACCTCCGGGCGCAGCAGCGTGCCGTTGGTCGTCAGGCTGAACTCTACCCGCTTGCCCGCCTCGGCCGCGCGGCGGCGCGCGTACGGAATCGTTTTCTCCAGCACGTCGAAGTTCAGCAGCGTCTCGCCGCCGAAGAACGTCAACCGCACCACCGGGCTGGTGCCCGAGCGTTCGACCATGAAGTCGACGCTCTCGCGCGCCGTCTCCTCGCTCATCAGCTTCGGCATGCCGCCTGCGGTCGGCTCGGTAATCTTGTCCTCGCCGTACTCGTAGCAGTACGCGCAGCTCAGGTTGCAGCGGTTGGTGACGTTGACCACCAGCGTCGAGAGCGGGATGGGCTTGAGCGGAATGATGTTCGGGGCCGGTTCCGGCGGCGGCGCGGCAGGTGCCGCGGGCTCCACCGGCTGGATGACGCGGGCGCCGGCCAGCTCCGCCAGACTGTCCTCGACCGTTCGCGGGTCGAAGCGCGGCGCGAGACGCGCGTACAGATCGGGAGCCGCAAGCTGCCCGCCGCGCAAGGTCTCCACGACGGCGGCCGACGTTTCGTCGAGCGCGAACACCGCGGCGCTCGGCACCAGGTACAGGAACCGGCGGCCCGCGGCCTCGAAGGGATGGCATTCCCCGAGCGCGATGGCGGTCATTGGCCGGACTCCCCCCGCCGGATATAGAGCGGCACCGTCACCAGCAGATGCGCCCGCGCGCGGAGCGGCCGGTCGAGCGCCCTGCCGTCCGGGGCCGCAGCGAGCGTCGCCACCACCCAGACGTCGCCGACGTTGTTGCGCTCTCCGCTCCGTTCCGGGTTGGGACCGTCGACGGCCGGCTCGAACACGCCGTGCTCTCCGAGTGTGCCGACGAACGCGGTGTCGTCGTCGTCGAAGGTGACGGCGTACTCCTCCATGCTCCAGTCG
>WTGR01000407.1 GCA_011523485.1 Acidobacteriota bacterium | reverse complement strand
GTCTGACGCTGCGGTCGTCGAGGGGGGAGCGATGAACAGGTCGGGCGCTGTCCGGCGTGGGCTCGCGTTGCTGTTGCTGGCGACGGCGGCGGTCCGCATCCCGGACGGGGACGGCAGCGCGTCGCTGGCGGGTAGCGTGCTCGGGGCGCAGCAGCAAGTGCAGGGGGCGTTCGAGGGCTTCCGCGAGTACTCCGGCGATCCGGTCTCGATGGAGTTCCAGAACGCGGACCTGCGTTCGGTGCTGCGGACCTTCGTCGAGATCAGCGAGCTGAATCTCGTGATCGATCCGCAGGTGGCGGGGACGGTCGATGTCGCGCTGGTCGACGTGCCGTGGGATCAGGCGTTCGACGTCATTCTTCGAGCCAACCGGTTGGGGTACGTGGTCGACGGCACCGTGGTTCGCATCGCCCCCCTGGCCACGCTGGCCGCCGAGGACGAGGAGAGGCGCGCCCGCGCCGAACGGCAGGCGCTGGCCGGGGATCTGGTGGTCATCACCCGCACATTGGGCTACGCCCGGGCCGTCGACCTCGCCGATCTCGTTACCCGCACGGTCCTGTCGCCGCGCGGCCAGGTGCAGATGGACGGCCGGACGAACACGCTCGTCATCGTGGATCTGCCGGACCGCATCGGCCGGGTGCGGGAGTTGGTGGACGTGCTCGATCGCCCGCAACCGCAGGTCGAGATCCAGGCCCGTATCGTGCAGGCCAGTCAGGACTATCTGCGCGAGCTCGGCGTGCAGTGGGGCATCGCGGCGCGGGCCGCTCCCGAGATCGGCAACACGACGTCGCTGGCGTTCCCGAACCGCGGCGGAATCACCGGTCGAGCCGGGGGCGCGCAGGGACCCGCGGACGGGGCCGACCCGCGCGCGCTGGAGAGCGAGAACAGCGGGACCGCGGTGGACCTGGGCGCCCCGTCGGCGAGCACCGCCCTGGGGTTGGCTCTCGGCGCGATCGACGGGTCGCTCAACCTCGACGTCGTGCTCTCCGCCGCGGAGAGCGACGGGCAGGTGAGAATCCTGTCGAATCCCAGAATCACGACCCAGAACAACGTCCAGGCCACCATCACCCAGGGCGATCAGATCCCGATCCAGACCGTCGCCAACAACACCGTGACGGTGACGTTCCGGGACGCGGCTCTGCATCTGGCGGTGACCCCGCAGATCACCACCGCCGACACCGTCATCATGCGGATCGAGATCGGCAACGACTTCGCCGACTTCGCCCGGCAGGTCAACGGCGTACCGCCGATCGTGACGCAGAGCGCCAGCACCACCGTGCAGGTGCGCGACGGCGCCACGACTGTGATCGGCGGAATATACGAGAGCGCCCGCACACGATCCGCCCGGCGGGTGCCCGGTATCCACCGCATTCCCATACTCGGATGGTTCTTCAGAAGCCGGGCGGAGCGGCGTCGAAGCGACGAGCTGCTGATCTTTCTGACGCCTCGCATAGTGCGTTGAGGCGTGGCTCGGAGGGGAGAGATGAAAGGCGTACGGCGATCGGTGGAGAGCGCCGCGAAGGCCACGGCATGGCCGGGAACGACGGGCGCCCGGACCACGGTGGCGCGGGTGATCGTCGGGCTCGCCGCGGCCGTCGGGTGCGCGGGCGACGGCCCGGCATCCTCGCGTTCGAGCGTCACCCTCGTGGTGGAACGGATGGGGGCGTCGTCGGACGCGATGGCCGGGCGCTCGACCCGGGCGTTCATCCGTTCGGACGTCGTTGCCGGTGGGACGGTGGCCCCCGACGCGGCGCAGGCGACGTTGCGGCTCGTTCCGAAGGACCCGGGGACGGCAACCGGCCCGGTCGCGCCCAGCGGCGCGCACTTCGCGACCGTGGACCGCTACCGGGTGCGCTACGTGCGAAGCGACGGGCTGGACACCCCGGGCATCGACGTGCCGCACCCCTGGGACGGTGCGCTGGGTCTGACCGCCTCTCTCGCGGCCGAGACCGTGGAGATCGTCCTCGTGCGCGCGTCGGCGAAGCTCGATCCGCCGCTCGTGAACCTCCGCGAGGGGGGTGGCGATGTCGTCATCAACGCGCTGGCCTACGTCACGTTCTACGGGCGGGATCGCGGCGGTGCTCGGGTCGAGGCCGTCGGCGCGATCGGAATCGAGTTCGGGGACTGGTCCGATGCGGAACCGACACGCGGGTGAGGCGGGCATGCAGGATCGACCGTGCTGCGATACATGGAGGGCGATCCGGCGCCTCGTCCCCGCGCTGGTCTTCTCGTTCTGCCTGATCGGATGCCTGCAGGAGGGCCGGAATCCGCCTCCTCCGGCCGGGCCGTCGGCGCTGGCGCTGTCGGTCCGCCTGCGCGCGACCCCCGACGTGCTGCCGATCGACGGAGCCGCTACGTCCGTGGTGGAAGTCACCGCGACGCGGCCGGATCGGGTCCCCGCCGCCGATCTGCGCCTGGCCGTGCGGATCGTCGAGGGTTCGACCGCGCAAGACGTGGGGCAGCTCTCCACGCGGTCCATCGTGACCGACACGGCCGGGCGCGCGGTCTTCTCGTATCGTGCGCCGCGACCATCCGGAGACGCGGGGCGCTCGGTCGATGCAGGTCGGATCGTCACGCTGGTCGTCACTCCGGTGACAGGCGACTTCTCGAGCGCGGTCGAGCGGCGGGTCCGCATCCGACTCGTACCCGCCGGCATCGTGATTCCGCCCTTCGACGTGCAGCCCGGCTTCGCGGTCACGCCGGCCGCTCCGACCGTCTCCGATCAAGTGCGGTTCAGTGCCGCGGCGTGTCCGGCCGGAGACCCGGCGGCAACCGCGTGCACTCGCGATCCTTCCGGGCTGATCGCGGAATATCTCTGGGACTTCGGAGACGGCGGGCGGGCCTCCGGCCGGATGCCCGGACACGTGTACTCGACGGCCGGCACGTACCTCGTTCGGATGACCGTGACAGACGCGTTCGACCGGTCGGCGGAGGCGACGAGGACGGTGCCCGTGGCGGCGGGAAGGCCGCCGACCGCCTCCTTCGTCGTGTCGCCGGTCCCGGCGGCGGCGGGCGATGAGGTCTTCTTCGACGCCAGCGCCTCGGCGCCGGCCGCGGGCCGGCGGCTGGTCTCTCACGACTGGAACTTCGGCGACGGCGCGACGGGGAGCGGCGTCGCGACCAGTCATGTGTACCGGGAGGCGAGGACCTATACGGTCACCGTCAACGTAACCGACGACACGGGACTTCGAGGTTCGGCCGCCGGCGTCGTGGAAGTGGTCGACAGCGCACCGGTGGCGGTCGTGACGGCGTCTCCCGCGGCGCCGGCCGCCGGCGAGACCGTCCACTTCAGCGCGGAGCAGTCGACTGCCGCCCCCGGACGGAGAATCGTGCGGTATCGCTGGCGTTTCGGCGACGGTCGGGAGGGCCTGGGCGGTCCGACGGCGAGCCATGCCTACGCCGGGGCCGGCGACTACCTGGTCGAGGTCGCGGTCACCGACGACGACGCTCGAACCGGGAGGGCCTTCATCCGGGTCATCGTAGAATGACGTGGAATGCGCTTCGCACCGCGCGAACGGCTGGCCGCCCGAGCGTCGGCGCTACGGCGGGAGCTGGCGGCGCGGGGTCTCGATGCTCTCGTCGTCACGGCTCTCCCGCATCTCTTCTACCTGCTCAACCTGCGCGCGAGCGCCGGCGTCGCGGTCGTCGAACGCGAGCCGCCCGGTCTCCGCCTGATCATCGACTTTCGGTACGTCGAGGCCGTCAACCGCCTCGTGGAGCAGGGAATCGCACCGCCGGATCTGGAAACGGTCCAGGTGGAGAGCACCTACGACGAGACGCTGTGCGACGTGCTGAGCGGCAGGCCGGCGGCGCGGGTCGCGGTCGAGGCCGACCATCTCAGCGTGCGGCGCTGGATGTGGCTGCAGAAGACGCTGAAGGTGGACCTCAGCCCGGCGGTGGAGCTCATCGAGCGCGCGCGGATGATCAAGGACCGGCACGAGGCCGAGACGTTGCGGGAGGCGGGCCGGATGCTCTCCGCCGTCATCGGTCCGGCGTGCGCGTGCGCGCGGCGCGGCCGTTCCGAGATCGAGGTGGCGAGAGAGGTGGAGCGGTTGATCGAGGAGGCGGGCTTCGAGCGTCCCGCCTTCGACTCGATCGTGGCTTCCGGTCCGAACGGGGCGCTTCCGCATGCGCACCCGACCGAGCGCCGGCTGACCGGCGGCGATCTCGTCATCCTCGACTTCGGAGGGGTCCACGAGGGCTATTGCGTCGACGTCTCGCGCACGGTGTCGGTGGGGCCGCCGACCTGCGAGACGCGCCGGTTGCATCGGGCGGTGCGCGAGGCCCAGTCGGCCGCCCTGGCCGCGGCGGCGCCCGGGGTGCTCGCGAGCGACGTCGACGGCGCGGATGATCAAGGACCGGCACGAGGCCGAGACGTTGCGGGAGGCGGGCCGGATGCTCTCCGCCGTCATCGGTCCGGCGTGCGCGTGCGCGCGGCGCGGCCGTTCCGAGATCGAGGTGGCGAGAGAGGTGGAGCGGTTGATCGAGGAGGCGGGCTTCGAGCGTCCCGCCTTCGACTCGATCGTGGCTTCCGGTCCGAACGGGGCGCTTCCGCATGCGCACCCGACCGAGCGCCGGCTGACCGGCGGCGATCTCGTCATCCTCGACTTCGGAGGGGTCCACGAGGGCTATTGCGTCGACGTCTCGCGCACGGTGTCGGTGGGGCCGCCGACCTGCGAGACGCGCCGGTTGCATCGGGCGGTGCGCGAGGCCCAGTCGGCCGCCCTGGCCGCGGCGGCGCCCGGGGTGCTCGCGAGCGACGTCGACGGCGCGGCCCGGACGGTGCTGGAAGGCCACGGGCTGGCGGATCGCTTCGGGCACGGCACGGGGCACGGGCTCGGGATCGACGTCCACGAGCTGCCGCGCATCGGGAAGCGGCGCACGGGGCCGGCGGGGCCGGACGACGTGACGCTCGCGGCGGGGATGGTCTTCACGATCGAGCCCGGCGTCTACGTGCCCGATCTGGGCGGGGTGCGTATCGAGGACGACGTGCTGATGACCGAGGCCGGAATCGAGGTGCTGACACCGGCCTGCCGGCAGTTGCTGGACACGGACCGACCCGTGCCGGGGAGAGGCGATGGGTGTTGACCTGCCGTCCCTCTACGCGATTGTCGACGCCGGCCAGGCCGCTCGGCACGGCTGGACGGTTCCCGATCTCGCCGCCGCGTACTTCGACGGCGGGGCCCGGCTGGTGCAGGTTCGGGCGCCAGGCGTAGCCGGCGGGGTGATTGACCGTTGGTGCGACGCGGTCGTGGCGCGGGCTTCCGGCTACGGCGCAACGGTCATCGTCAACGACCGCGCCGACGTCGCCCGCATGAGCGGCGCGGCGGGTGTGCATCTTGGGCAGGACGACCTGCCGGTCGAGGACGCACGCAGGGTGGTGGGGGAGACCGCCGTCGTCGGTCTCTCGACGCACACGGCGCTTCAGGTCGGCGATGCACTGGCGCGTGCCGTGACCTACGTGGCGGTCGGTCCGGTCTACGCGACCGGCACCAAGGATACCGGCCATCGACCGGTCGGCCTGGGGTTCGTCCGCACGGCGGCCGAGCGGGCGGGTGCCGTCCCGGTGGTAGCCATCGGGGGGATCACGCTGGAGCGCGCGCCGGAGGTCGTTGCCGCGGGCGCCGGTGCGGTCGCCGTGATTGGCGACCTCCTGGCCGGCGGGCGGCCCAGCGCCCGCGCGCAGGCCTACGTCGACCGCTTGTCGAAGTAGTCGATCGTGAGCGAGCGGACGGTTCCGACCAGGAACGCGACGCCGATCAGGTTCGGAAAGGCCATGAGCCCGTTCAGCAGCGTGCCGATGGCCCAGACGAGGGGCACGGAAGCGACCGAGCCGACCAGCACCATGACCGTGAAGACGGTGCGGTACGCCCGGATGACGCCGGATCCGAACAGGAACTCGATGCACTTCTCGCCGTAGTACGCCCAGCCGATCAGGGTCGAGAAACCGAACAGAAACGAGCAGAGGGCCACTATCAGCGAGGCGAAGGGTATGGAGGTTCCGAGGGCCGCCGCCGTCAGGTCGCCGCTGGCCCCCTGGTAGGCCGGATCGGTCCAGAGCCCGGACGTCAGGATGATGAACGCCGTCATCGAGCAGACGACGATGGTGTCCATGAACACCTCGAAGATGCCGATCACCCCCTGTTCCGATGGATGCTTCACCTTGGCGATGCCATGGGCGATCGGCGCGCTGCCCATGCCGGCTTCGTTCGAGAGGACGCCGCGGCTGACCCCGGCGGCGACGACCTGTGCGACCGATGCGCCGACGAACCCGCCGAGAGCGGCGGCGGGCTGCAGGGCTCCGGCGACGATCTGGCCCAGCACGGCCGGAATCTGGGCCGCGTTCAGCAGGATGTAGGCCACCGCGGCGGCGACGTACAGCACGATCATCGACGGGACGAGGCGCTCGGCCACGGCCGCGATGCGCCGGATGCCGCCGAGGAGGACGAGCCCGACGGCGACGCTGATCAACAGGCCGGGAATCAGGGTCGGGACCTCCAGTCCGGTGAGATCGCGCGCGGCCTCCGCGAAGGTGCGCGCCACGGTGTTCGACTGGGCCATGTTCCCGGTGCCGAACAGCGCGGTCGCCGCGCCGAAGAACGCGAACATGCAGGCCAGCGCCCTGCCGGCGCCGGCGTGCGGCACGCCGCGCGTGATGTAGTACATCGGTCCGCTGGCCAGCTCGCCGGACTCGCGCGTGACGCGGTAGCGCACGCCGAGCACCGCCTCGGCGTACTTCGTCGCCATGCCGACGGCGGCCGTGACCCACATCCAGAAGATCGCCCCGGGGCCTCCGATGAGAATCGCGGTGGCCACGCCGCCGATATTGCCGTTGCCCACCGTGGAGGCCAGGGCCGTCGACAAGGCCTGGAACGACGTGATGGAACCCTCGCCCGCGGCCGATCCCGGTTTCGCCAGCGCACTGCCCAACGTGCGCCGCACGGCGAGCGGGAACTGCCGCACCTGGACGAAGCCGGTCCGAATCGTTATCAGGAGGCCGACGAGCACCAGCACCAGCGGCATGGCGAAGGGTTGCCACACCAGACCGTCTAGAGCTTCTACCTGGTCGGTCAGGGTCTGCACATCACGCTCCAGTCAGGGGGCGGCGTCGGTTGCGTCAGAGCATCGACGCGAGGGTCACGAGGAGGATCAGGGCGATGGCGGCGGGGCAGATCCAGCGGATCAGGAAGGTCCACAGGGCAGGGGCGGGGAACCACGCCCCTTCCGCCCGCAGCTCGTCCAGCGCGCCGCCGACGCCCCAGATCCGCCCGATGAAGATCGCCGTGAGGCAGCCGCCGATCGGCAGGGCGAACTCGTTCCACGTGTTGACCATGAGGTCGAGGAAACCGATGCCGAATCCGGGCACCGCAGTGAACAGGGCCACCGCGCCGTTGCCCAGGGCCGATGGGATGGACAGCACGAAGATCACTCCCGCCACCACGCCCACTGCCTTCGCACGCGACCACCGCAGTGCGTCGACGCAGTGCGACACCGGCACCTCCAGCAGCGAAATCGTCGAGGTGAGCGCCGCGACGCTGAGCAGCAGGAAGAAGCCTCCGCCGAAGAGGTGGCCGCCCGGCAGCTCGGCGAACAGGCGCGGAAGCACCGTGAATATCAGTCCCGGGCCGCTGGCCGTCGGATCGAAGCCGGCGATCGAGAACCCGACCGGGAAGATGATGAATCCGGCCAGCAGCGCGATCGACGTGTCGAGCGCCACGATCCAGAGCGCGGACGAGGCGATGCCGTCCTGGCGGGGAAAGTAGCTGCCGTAGGTGAGGATGCACCCCATGCCGAGGCTCAGGGAGAAGAACGCCTGACCGAGCGCCGACGTGAAGACCGTGATGTCGGTGAGCCGCGTCAGGTCGGGGCTGAGGTAGTAGGCGAGGCCGGCCCCCGCCCCGGGCAGCGTGACCGCCCGCACCGCGAGTCCGATAAGCAGCAGCACCAGGAGCGGCATGAGCGCCTTGGTCACGCGCTCTATGCCGGTGCGGACGCCGCCCAGGAGCACGGCGGCGGTCGTCGCGATCACGAACAGGGCCAGCCCCGCGCTGAGAACGCCGTTCCCGGTGAACTCGGCGAAGAAGCGTCCGATGTCCTCCGGACTGCCCGTCACCGCGCCGGTCGCGGTGAACCAGACGTAGGCGACGGCCCAACCCGCGATCACGGAATAGAACGACAGGATGCCGACCCCGGCCAGCACGCCGAGCCCGCCTGCCAGCCACCAGCGGGTGCCCGGTGCGAGCGTGGCGAACGAGCCTACCGGACTGAGCCGCGTCCGCCGGCCGAGCGCGATCTCGCCGGCCATGATCGGGGCGCAGATCAGGAAGATGCAGGCCAGATAGACGACCACGAAGGCCGCGCCGCCGCCCTGTCCGACCTGGGTCGGGAATCCCCAGATGTTTCCGAGGCCGACGGCGGATCCGGCGGCCGCGAGGATGAAGCCGGCTCGGGAGCTCCACATGCCGCGCGAAGGGGTCGTGTTCATCTCGCTGCGTGCCTTTCGTCGTGCCTGCCGGCCGCGGCAGCGGCTCGCATTGTACCGAACCCGCGGTAGACTCGAAAGGACATGCCCATTCCAGCCATGGTTGCGAGGAGCGCGTGAGCGCCGTCCGGACGCCGGCGCGCGTGCTCGACGGCGCGGCCGTCGCCGCGGCGATCCGGGAGTCGTTGCGGCCGCGCATCGAGGACGTGCGCCGCGCCGCGGGACGTCCGCCCGCGCTGGGGCTGCTGCTGGCGGGCGCCGATCCGGGATCGGAGGTGTACGTCCGCAACAAGATCCGGGAGAGCGAGGCGCTCGGGATGCGCACCGCGTTGAAGCGGTTGCCCGACTCGGCCGCGTTCGACGAGGCGCTGGCCGTCGTCGACGCCTTCAACGCCGACCCGGGCGTGCACGGCATCCTCGTGCAGTCCCCGTTGCCGGCCGGGATGGGAGACGACGCCGAGCGGCGTATCTTCGGGGCGATTGATCCCTCGAAGGACGTGGACGGTTTCCATCCGGAGAACGTCGGCCGCCTCGTGCAGCAGACTCCGGCTCTCGCGCCCTGCACGCCGGCCGGGGTGATGGAGCTGCTCGACCGATGCGGAGTGTCCCTCGTCGGTCGCCGCGCGGTGGTGATCGGCCGCAGCGACATCGTCGGCAAGCCCCTGGCGATGCTGCTGCTGCACCGCCACGCCACGGTCACGATCTGTCATTCGCGGACCGTCGACCTGCCGCGGGTGGCCGCCCAGGCCGACGTGCTCGTCGCCGCGGTGGGCCGCCCGGCCTTCGTTACCGCGGACTTCGTCAAGCCCGGTGCGACGGTCGTCGACGTCGGGACGAACACCCTGACGGATCGGGATCGAGTGACGTCGATCTTCGGCGCGGAATCGAAGAAGCTCGTCGCGTTCGAGAAGCGCGGACGCGTGCTCTCCGGCGACGTCCACCCGGGCGTCGCCGAGGTGGCCGGCGCCATCACGCCGGTGCCGGGCGGAGTGGGACCGCTGACAATCGCAATGCTGCTGTCCAACACCGTGCAGGCGGCCGAGCGGCGCCTGGGTCTTCGTTCCTGATGCGATCCGTTCCCTGATTCGGCGGCCGGATCGCAGAGCGCCTGTTCACGAGTCGCCGGCCAGCGCGCGGCAGAGCGCCGCAACCTGCCGGTCGGTATCGTCGAACGAACCGTCCGTCGTCACCACCGCGTCGGCTCGCGCGACCTTGTCGGCGATCGGAAGTTGCGCCGCGATGCGGCGGTCGACCTCGGTGGCCGGCAGTCGATCCCGCGCCATGACCCGCTCGCGCTGCGCCGCCGGATCGCAGGCCACGACAACGACGCGGTCGAACGCGCCCGCGCGTCCGGTCTCGAACAGCAGCGGGATGTCCGCGACCGCGAAGGGCGTATCGGTGCACGCCCCGCAGCGCCGGAACCACGCGTCGATCGCACGCCGCACGGGGGGGTGTACGAGCGCTTCGAGCGCGGCGCGGGCCGCGGGGTCCGCAAAGACGAGCCGCCCCAGCCGGGCGCGATCGAGCGAGCCGTCCACTGCGAAGATGTCCGGTCCGAAACGGGCTCGCAGGGCTTCGCTGGCCGGTTGCCCGGGTTGTACGGCGGCGCGCGCGAGCTGGTCCGCATCGATCGTCGGCACGGCCCGGCGTCTCAGCAGCCGGACCACGTACGACTTGCCGGTGCCGATGCCGCCGGTGATCGCCACCCTGAGCATCGGTCGGGAGCGCCGGTCAGGCCGGCGCCTCCTCGGCTTCCTCGGCCGGCGCAATCCGCTCTTCCACGAAGGTGTTCCATTCGTGACACTGCGGGCACTGCCACAGCAGCTCGGTGCTCCGATAGTGGCAGCGCATGCAGACGTGCGGGTCCAGGTAGAAGACCGCATCGTGCGTCAGCTCGACGTAGCGGCGCACCAGGAGGGGGTCGAAATCGAGGGTCGTCAGCGCTCGCCAGATCGCCTGATGCACGGCCAGCGCGTGGGGATTGTGCACGAGCGACTCGAAGAAGAGATCGAGGGCCCGGGTCGGGTCGCCGCGGTTCGCGAAGTGCTGTCCGAGCGTCAGGCGCGCCCGCCAGTCCTGGGGGTTCGCGTCGATCAGGCGCCGACAGAGGTCCACGAAACGCTCCGGGCCCTCCAGGCGTCCGTAGGCTCTCTCGAGCCGATCGAACGCGAGGTACGACCGATCCGGTGCGGTGCGGCTGATCTGCTCCCACATCGCGATCGCCTCGGTGGTGCGCCCCTGCATCATGTAGACGTCGCCGAGATTGAGCGACGCCGGCACGGTGCGGCTGTCCAGATCGAGCGCCGTCTCGAAGTGCCGGATGGCCTGTTCGGGCGCGCCGTTGCGGACGGACTGGAGCCCGAGCTCGTTCTCGAGAAAAGCAAGGATGGCCTGGTCGCGCGGCTTCTCCCCGGCCGGCGCGATGTTGGTGATGCGCTGTCGGATTGCTCGGGCCTCCTGCCACTGCTGCTGTTCCTCGTGAATCTTCTCCAGGTTCAGCAGGGCGTACTGGTTGCCGGGATCGAGCCGCACCACCTCGGAGAACGACTGAAAGGCGCGGTCGACGAAGCCGCCGCGCTTGTAGTCGAGCCCGAGGCACAACTGGACGTACGCCTGCTCCGTCGTGCTGAGCTTCGGGCGCTGCAGCAGCCGTTGGTGCAGCCGGATGGCCTTGCTGACCTGCCCGCGCTCGCGGTAGAGGTTGCCCAGGATCAGATTGATCTCGAGCGCTGTCGAGTCGAGTCCCATCGCACGGGTCAGCTCCTCGATGGCCAGGTCGATCTGGTTGGACACCAGGAAGTTCAGCCCGAGGATGTAGTGCGGCGACTCGCGGATCTTGCGGCGGTCGATCCAGCGTCCGTCCTGGAGCTTGTAGCGTTCCCAGGCCTTGCCGACGGCCAGACCGATCAACAGGGCGACGAGCGCGGCGATCAGCACGAGCGTGTCAGTCATCCGCCTCCGTCAGAAGAGCTCGGTGCGCCACAGGTCGTGGAGGTGGACCAGGCCGAGCAGTCCCCGCTCGTCGTCGACGACGATGAGCGAAGTGATCCGCCGCCCTTCCATCCGGTTCAGAGCCTCGACGGCCAGAGCCCGGGGGCCGATGGTAACGGGACCCGCGGTCATGAGTTCGCGCGCCGTCCTTCCCACCAGGCCGGTCGGCTCGGCCAGGTGGCGCCGGAGATCGCCGTCGGTGATGATTCCCGCGACGCGGCCATCGGAGCCGACGACGCATGCCATGCCGAATCCGCCCGCGCTGATCGTGGCGACCACCTCTTCGACGGTGGCCGGCGGCGTCACCGTCGGGACCTCGGCCCCGGTATGCATGAGCCGTTCGACGCGCAGCATCCGTTTGCCGAGCTCGCCGCCGGGATGGAGGTGCGCGAAGTCGTCCTCTCGGAATCCCTTGCTGACCAGCAGGGCCATGGCCAGTGCATCTCCGAGCGCGAGGGCGGCAGTGGTGCTGGCCGTCGGTACGAGGTTCAACGGGCACGCCTCGGTGTGCACGCCGCAGTCGAGCGTTACATCGGCGGCATCGCCCAGCGTGCTGTCGGATGCTCCCGTCAATGCGATCAGGCGCGCGTCGAGTCGGCGGATGGTCTCGAGCAACCGGAGGATCTCCGGGGTCTCGCCGCTGTGCGAGAGGCCGATCACGATGTCGCTGGGTTGTATGGCGCCGAGGTCGCCGTGGACGGCCTCCGCGGGATGAATGAAGTAGGCCGGGGTGCCGGTGCTCGACAGCGTCGCGGCCAGCTTGCGGGCGATGATGCCGGACTTTCCCATGCCGGTGACGATCACGCGCCCGGTGCCGGCGAGCAGAAGTGCGAGAGCGGCGTCGAAGCGGCTGTCGAGACGGTCCGCGAGAGATCGGACCGCGTCGGCCTCGATGCGCAGCACGCGGCGGGCCAGATCGAGACTGGTCGCGGCCGGCCGCTCGGGCCGGCGCCCCTCCGCCCGCGGAGCGGCTGTCACCTACTCCGCCTCCGTTGCGATGGTCGACGGGTGGGCTGCGCGCCGGATTGCGACGAGCCGTCGCAGCAGCGGCTCGAGCCGCGCGAGCGGCAGCGCGTTCTGGCCGTCGCTCCGGGCGGCGGCGGGCCGATCGTGCACCTCGAAGAAGAGCCCGTCGACTCCGGCCGCCACGCCGGCGGCGGCGAGCGGCTCGATGAATTCGGCCTGCCCGGCGGTCACGCCGTCGCCTCCGCCGGGAAGCTGCAGGCTGTGCGTGACGTCGTAGACGACCGGGTAGTGCAGTGAGCGCAACTGCGGGAAGGAGCGCATGTCGACGACGAGGTTGTGGTAACCGAACGCGGTGCCTCGTTCGGTGACCAGCACCTGGTGGTTGCCTCCCGCGGTGGCCTTGGCGATGGCATGCCGCATGTCGAAGGGGGCGAGGAACTGTCCCTTCTTCAGATTGACCGCACGCCCGGTGGCGGCGGCCGCGACGATCAGATCCGTCTGCCGGCACAGGAACGCCGGGATTTGCAGCACGTCGGCGACTTCGGCCACCGGCGCGGCCTGCGCCGGCTCGTGGATGTCGGTCAGGACGGGACAGCCGAGGCGCCGCTTGATCGCCGCCAGCACGTCGAGGCCGCGCGCCAGTCCCGGGCCCCGGAACGACGTCAGTGAAGTCCGGTTCGCCTTGTCGAACGAGGCCTTGAACACGTAGGGCAATTCGACGCGTGCGGAGGCTTCCTCGATTGCTTCGGCCATCTCCGTGGCGTGCGCGGCGCTCTCGATGACGCAAGGCCCGGCGATCAGCGCCAGCGGGTGCTCCGCGCCGAAACGCACGCCGCCGACCGAAA
The DNA here is from genome assembly GCA_011523485.1 of Acidobacteriota bacterium. The sequence goes on along the minus strand of WTGR01000407.1, from coordinate 6,696 downwards.
CCGTTCGCACCCGCTGATTATAGAGGTCGCGCCGGCGGCGACCGCGGCGCGCGCCGGCGGGTCAGGCCAGCGACTCGGCAGCCGCGTTCGCCGACAGCCGGTGCTGGTAGGTTGCACCGACGAACCGGGTGAAGAGTGGATGGGGCGAGAGCGGCTTCGACTGGAACTCGGGATGAAACTGCACGGCGACGAACCAGGGGTGATCCGGAAGCTCGATGGCCTCGACGAATTTTCCGTCGGGCGAGCGTCCGGAGATCACGAGTCCCCGCTCCGTCAGCGCGGTCTCGTAGGCCCGGTTGAACTCGTAGCGGTGGCGGTGGCGTTCGGAGACCGAGCTCTTGCCGTAGGCCTCGCGGACCGCCGTGCCGGGCGTGAGATCGCACGGGTAGCTGCCGAGTCGCATGGTCCCGCCCAGGTCGTCGACGCCGAGCAGGTCCCGCAGCTTGTAGATGATCTTGTGCGGCGTGTCGGCATTGCATTCGGTCGAGTCGGCGTCCTCGAGTCCGCAGACGTGCCGCGCGAACTCGACGGCCGCCCACTGGAATCCGTAGCAGATCCCGAAGTACGGAATCCTGCGTCGCCGCGCGGCTTCGGCGGCCCGCAGCATGCCGCGGCTGCCGCGGTCTCCGAACCCGCCGGGAACGAGGATACCGTCGGCCGCGTCGAGCGGGCCGTCGTCTCCCGACTCGAGAGCCTCGGCTTCGACCCACTTGATCCGGACCTTCAACTGGTGCGCGAATCCGGCGTGCGAGAGCGCCTCGCTGAGACTCTTGTACGAGTCTTCGTACCCCACGTACTTGCCGACGACGTGCACGGTGACCTCGTCGGTGGGGTTCCGGATACGGTCGACCAGCCCCTCCCACGAGTTCATTCGTCGCTCGGTGGTGGACGGCAGGCCCAGCCGTCCGAGGACGATGCGGTCGACGCCCTCTCCGGACAGCACGAGGGGGACCTCGTAGATGCTGTCGACGTCCCTGGCCGTGATGACGGCTTCCTCGTCGACGTCGCAGAAGAGTGCGATCTTGCGGCGCAGATCCTGCGGCAGCGCCCGATCCGTGCGGCACAGCAGGATGTCGGGCTGGATCCCGACCGAGCGCAGATCGCGGACGCTGTGCTGGGTCGGCTTGGTCTTCAGCTCGCCCGCGGCGCCGATGAACGGGACCAGCGTCAGGTGCACGTAGAGCGTGTTGTCTCGTCCGAGGTCCTGACGCAACTGGCGGATGGCTTCCAGGTACGGCTGACTCTCGATGTCGCCGACCGTGCCGCCGACCTCGATGAGGACGATGTCGATGCCGCCCTGCCGGGCGACGCTCTGCATGGCGTCCTTGATCTCGTTGGTGATGTGGGGGATGACCTGCACGGTCCGGCCCAGATAGTCGCCCCTGCGCTCCTTCTGGATGACCGACAGGTAGATCTTGCCGGTCGTCCAGTTGTGGTTGCGGGTCGTCACCGTGTGCGTGAAGCGCTCGTAGTGTCCCAGGTCGAGGTCCGTCTCGGCGCCGTCGGCGGTGACGTACACCTCTCCGTGCTGGTACGGACTCATCGTGCCGGGGTCGACGTTCACGTAGGGATCGAACTTCTGCAGCGTGACGCGGTACCCGTGGCCTTCCAGCAGCGCTCCGATGGAGGCGGCGGCGAGCCCTTTGCCGAGCGAGGAGACGACGCCGCCGGTGATGAAGATGTACTTGACGGGGTGCGGAGTCGGATCTGCGCGGTCAATCATGCGCGTGCCCTGTTGCGACGAGGTGACGGACCCGCTCCAGATCGGCCGCCGTATCCACGGCGACGGGAGCCTGGTCGACGGCGATGGTGCCGATCCGATAGCCCGATTCGAGCGCCCTGAGCTGCTCGAGCTGTTCCAGTTGCTCGAGACGGGTCGGCGGTATCGCGGCCAGCTCGAGCAGGCACGTACGGCGGTACGCGTACAGGCCGATGTGCCGGTCGCCGAGGGCGGCGCGCTCCGGGTCCCGATCCCGCGTGTGCGGGATGGGTGCTCGCGAGAAGTACAGGGCGTCGCCTCTGGCGTCCACGACCACCTTGACGACGTTCGGATCCGCCAGCATCTCGGGGTCGGTTATCGGACAGCGGACGGTTGCGATTCCCAGCCCCGGGTCGCGGGCGAGCATCGCGACGACCGCCTGGATGACGGGGGCGGGCATGAGCGGCTCGTCTCCCTGGACGTTGACGATGATCTCGCTGTTCAGGCGCCGGGCGACTTCGGCGAGCCGATCGCTACCCGTCGGATGGTCGGCCCGGGTCAGCCACGCCTCGCCGCCGAACCCGGAGACGGTCTCCGCGATGCGGTCGTCGTCGGTGGCGACGATGACGCGCCGGACACCTGCCGCGGCCGACGCCCGCCGGTGGACGTGTTCGATCATGGGCCGCCCGGCGATATCCAGCAGCGGCTTGCCGGGGAGTCGGGTCGAGCCGTAGCGTGCGGGAATGACGACCGTCGCGGTGGGAAAGCGGGCAGGCGCATGCGCCGCAGCCGGCACAGGGTGCACGGCGAATGTTACCATGCCGGCCGGCGATCCGTGCACCGGGGCCCGCTCGCCGGCTCCGGGCGCAGGGGGACGCCGGACGACACGATGTCCATCTCTCCGTTGCGTATCGCGCTGGTCGGCGGCGGCGGCGGTCTGCTGGCGGCATGGTTGGCGGCCGGGACGTTGGCGCCGCGCGCGGACGTCCCGGCTCCGGCGCCTGCGCCGCGCGTGCCTCTGGCCGCGCCGGAGGAGGAACCGTCTTCCCGGGCGGCGGCGGATCCGCTCGCCGACATCGAGCGCCTGCGCCGGCGGCTGGCGGATGCGCCGGGGGTGCGGGAGGGTGCTCGAAACCCGTTCTCGCTCGCCCTCCCGCCACCGGCGCGGCCTCGCTCGGCCGACCCCGCTGCAGATGCCGAGCGCGTGCGGCGGACCGTCTCACGGGCCCCGCGGGCGGTCGGTCCGTCCTTCGCGCTCATCGGAATCGCGAGCACGGATGCGGAAGACGGCGCGGAGCGGACGGGGATACTGACCGCTCCGAACGGGGAGGTGCTGCTGGTGGGCCCGGGAGACCGGGTTCCCGGCGGGTACCTGGTCGATGCCGTCGAGGCGGCGAGCGTGACCCTCGTCGACCGGACGGGAGGGCGGCATCGACTGGACCTGCCGTAGCCCCGTGGCGCAACGGGTCAGAGCCGGATCAGGCCGGCTGCGTCCACGGCCGCGATTCCCCGGATCTCATCGAGGACCTCGCCGGGCACCTCCGGTTCGGCCGGCGTTCCCTCCCGGCCGTCCGGCCCGACCCGCACCACGCCGATCGCACCGCCCGCCCCGCGTCCGAGTGCGAACGTCGCGATGTTGATTCCGTGGCGGCCGAGGATCGAGCCGACCTCGCCGATTACCCCCGGCTGGTCGCGGTTGCGGATGACGATCAGGGTGCCCTCGAGCGGCGCCTCCACCTCGACGCCGTCGAGTCGTACCAGGCGTGGTTGCTCCGGCTCGAACAGGGCCCCCTCCGCCCACAGCTCGCCGTCGCTGGTGTGCAGCTTCAGCGACACGAGGCTGGTGAAGTTCCTCGGCCGCGAGCTGCGCGACTCGACGATTTCGAGACCCCGCTGCTCGGCTGCCGCGCGGGCGTTCACGAGCGTGACTTCCTGTGACAACACCTGTCCGAGGAGGCCGACCAGGGTCGCGCTGACGAGCATCTCGTGCGGCTGATCGGCGAGCTGTCCGTAGTAGCGAAGACCCACGCCGGCTATGCGGCCGTGCGCGAGCTGGGCGAGGAGGCTGCCCAGACGCTCGGCGAGAACCAGGTACGGGCGCAGGCCCCGCAGCTCGTCGGGGGCGATGGAGGGATAGTTCACGGCGTTGCGGGCGAAGCCCGTCTGGAGGTATTCGCGAATGCCGGTGGCCGCCGCGAGACCCACGAGTTGCTGGGCCTCGGCCGTAGCCCCGGCGATGTGCGGCGTCGCGACTACCTGCGGCATCCCGGTCAAGGTCGTGTCGGCGGGCGGCTCCTGCCGGAAGACGTCGAGTCCCGCGCCGGCGATGCGTCCCTCCGAGATCGCCTCGACCAGGGCCGCTTCGTCCAGCAGGTCTCCCCGCGCGGTGTTGATGATGCGGGTTCCGGGACCGCAGCGCGCCAGCAGCGCGCGATTCAGCAGCCCCCGCGTGGAGTCGGTCGACGGCAGATGGAGGGTGATGAAGTCCGCCCGCTCCGCCAGGGCCTCGAGCGCGATCAGCTCGATGCCGAGGTCGTCGGCCATCTGGGAAGCGATGAACGGATCGTGGGCGACGACCACCATGTCGAACGCGAGCGCCCGCCGGACGACCTCGCGCCCGATGCGGCCGAGTCCCACGACGCCGAGCGTCTTGCCCCGCAGCTCGGCGCCCCGCAGGCTCTTCTTGCACCAGCGGCCCGCCTTCATCTGTGCGTCGGCCAGCGCGACCGACCGCGCCGACGAGAGCATGAGTGCGAACACGTGCTCGGCGACGCTGACGCTGTTCGCGCCGGGCGCGTTCAGCACGAGGATGCCGCGGTCGCTGGCCGCCTCGATGTCCACGTTGTCGACGCCGGCGCCGGCGCGCGCGACGACCCGGAGGCGCGGCGCGGCAGCGATCAGCTCGGCCGTGACCGTCGTGGCGCTGCGTATGATGAGGGCGTCGGCGTCCGACAGATCGGCGCGCAACTCCTCGGCGGAACGGCCGGTGCGGGTGTCGACGGTCCATCCCTCGGCTTCGAGCAGGGAGACGGCAGCCGCGGGCAGCGGGTCGGGAATCACGATCTTCATGAGTTCTGGAGAGGCTGGGACCGAACGTGCGGCAGAGTCGTACAGTATAATGCCCACCCGAGAGCGGCGCTCGATGAGCGCCACGGGCGAGGGCCTGAGCACCAGGATGGTGCAAGTCGCTGGAACGGACCGGAAGACGCCGGTCGTCCTCGCCCGATGACGGATTCTTCCACAAGGTATTCCACGGTTTCTGTTGACGATTCTGTAACGGGCCGCAGGGGGACGACCCAAGGGCCCGGCCCATCCCTGCACGGGCGTGTCCCGTGGCCAGCGGGCGAGACTGCGCACCATGCCGGAATTCAAGAATCTCGTTGCACCCACCACAGGCACCGCGATCACCCGCCAGCCGGACGGTTCGTTGGCGGTGCCCGACGATCCCATCATTCCCTTCATCGAGGGCGACGGCATCGGCCGCGACATCTGGCGCGCGTCGGTGCGGGTCTTCGACGCCGCGGTGAAGAGGACTTTCGGCGAACGCAAGCGCGTCGTCTGGTTCGAGGTCCTGGCCGGCGAGAAGGCCCAGGAACGGGTCGGGGAGTGGCTCCCGACCGACACGCTCGAAGCGGCCAGGGCGTACAGGGTCGCGATCAAGGGCCCGCTGACCACTCCCGTCGGCGGCGGCATTCGCAGCCTGAACGTATCGTTGCGGCAGTTGCTCGATCTGTACGCCTGCGTGCGCCCCGTGCGGTACTTCGCCGGCACCCCGTCGCCGGTGCGTCGTCCCGACCAGATGGACGTCGTCATCTTCCGTGAGAACACGGAGGACGTCTACGCCGGCATCGAGTGGGAGCAGGGGTCGCCGCAGGTGGAGCAGCTCCTCGACTACCTGTCGACGACTTTCGGCAAGCGGATCCGCCGCGACTCGGGGATCGGGATAAAGCCGATCTCCATCACCGGCAGCAAGCGCCTGGTGCGCATGGCGATCCGGCATGCGATCGACAACGACCGCAAGAGCGTGACGCTCGTCCACAAGGGGAACATCATGAAGTTCACCGAGGGAGCGTTCCGCGACTGGGGCTACGAGCTGGCGAAGGAAGAGTTCGGCGACCGCACCATCGGCGAATGGGACGGCGATCCGGACGGTCGGATCGTGATGAAGGACCGCATCGCCGACAGCATGCTGCAGCAGATCCTGACGCGGACGGCCGACTACGACGTCATCGCGACGACGAATCTCAACGGCGACTACCTGTCGGACGCCTGCGCGGCGCAGGTCGGCGGTCTCGGGCTCGCCCCGGGGGCCAACATCGGCGACGATGTCGGGTTCTTCGAGGCGACCCACGGCACCGCGCCGAAGTACGCCGACAAGGACGTGATCAACCCGAGCTCGGTCATCCTGTCGGGCGCGATGATGTTCCGCTACATGGGGTGGCGCGACGTCGCCGCGAGCATCGAGGACGGCATCGAGCGCACCATCCAGCAGAAGACCGTGACGTACGATCTCGAGCGCCTCATGGAGGGCGCGACGAAGCTGAAGACGTCGGAGTTCGCGGACGCCGTCATCGCGAACATGTAGCAGAGTTGGAGCAGGAGCAGCATGAATCGCAAGGTTTCGGTGATTGGAGCGGGCAACGTCGGGGCCACCGCGGCGCGCAGCATCGCGGACAAGGAGCTCGCCGACGTGGTCATCCTCGATATCCCGCAGATGCAGGGGGTGGCGCAGGGCAAGGGGCTCGACATGCTCGAGGCGTGCCCGGTGGAGGGGTCGGACGCGCGGGTGCTCGGCACGAGCGACTACGCGGACACGGCCGGGTCGGACGTCGTGGTGATCACGGCGGGGCTCGCGCGCAAGCCGGGCATGAGCCGCGACGATCTGCTGACGAAGAACTGCGCGATCGTCTCGAGCGTGACCGAGCAGGTGATGGCGCACTCGCCGGACTGCATCATCATGCCGGTCACCAATCCCCTGGACGCGATGGCGCAGGTCG
>WTGR01000917.1 GCA_011523485.1 Acidobacteriota bacterium | reverse complement strand
CTCAGAACCCCGGCGGCATCTCGTCGGCCGACGGCCCGTAGAGCGACGGGACGGGGACGTCGTTGATCCGCAGGTAGACCCCGAGCTGCGCCCGATGGTGGATCATGTGGTTGATGACGAAGCTACGGAAGCAGGCCACCTTCGGCAACGAGAACAGCACGGTTCCGTTGCTCAGCAGCGTCCACGGCTTCATCAGCTCGGCATCGCTCGCGCCGGCGAGGGCCGCGCGCGCCTCGGCGGAAGTCCTGTCGAAAGTCGCCACGAGCTCCGCCGTGCTGGCGGGCGGGGGCGTCTGCTCCATCGGCTTGCCACCCGGCGCCGTGTCGAGCTCGTCCTGTTGGATGGTCAGCGTCCCCCAGGACGGCAGGTTGGCAATATGCCCGGCCAACACGCTCATCGACAGGGACTTCGGATGCGGCTTCCAGTCGAACTTGTCCTCCGGAACGCGCTCGAGCGTCCTCCGGACGCCGGCCATCTCCTGATCGAACTCGGGCAGCAGAGTCTCGCTGATCGACATCGCGTCATTCCCCGTCGGTGCCCGTGATCCGGCCGCAGGAGGTCCGCTCCCCGGGCCGCCGCGCCAGCTCCGCTCAGACAGTGTACCAGGCAGCGGGCGAGCCGACGGACGACCGGCTCGCTTGTGTAATCGCGATGCCCGTCGCGTCCAGCCGCGCGTCGGTCGGGGCGAGCGGCGGACCGGTCCATTGCGCTGCGCGCGGAGCTTGCGCTCCTGACGCCGGGGGCAGCCGCGGGGCAGCAGGGTGGGGGGGACTCCGTCAACTGGGCCGTCTCTGCGCTGGTTGTCGTCGGTTCCTGGCGACCCGTGCCAGGAATCCGTCCGGCGAACGGCAACAAGGTGTGCGACGATACATCCCGTTCGACCTTGCAGTGACGGAGCACGCGCCGGTATGCGTGTCGGTTCGAGCTTGACGCACTATCGGCGGGCCGAAACGAGAAACGCGCGGGGGGGACCGATGGGAACACTGAAGAGCGGGCTGGCGGGCGTCGGGATACTGGTTCTGCTCGCTCATACGGCCGGCTCCGGGGCCTTCGAGCAGGAACCCGCGCAAGCCGGTGACGCCCGAACGGTCAGCCAGGCGGACATCGAGCAGTGGAAGCGCGCGCTGACGAACTGGGGCCGCTGGGGCGCCGACGACGAGCGCGGAACGCTGAACCTCATCACCCCCGAGAAACGGACGCAGGCCGCCACCCTTGTGCGGGAAGGCATCTCGGTGTCGCTGGCCCACGATGCCGAGACCGAAGCGACGATCGACGGGCCGCGGCCGTATCAGGTCATCCCGCTGGGCATCACCGCCGACGAGATCCGCGTCTCGTACCACGGATTCATCCACACCCATCTCGACTTCCTGAACCACAACTTCATCGGCGACGGGGTCACCTACAACGACTACCGGCCGGACCCCGCGGTGGTCGCGGCGCAGGGCGGCCATGCACGGAACACCGTGCACAACGCCAAGTCGGGCATCGTCACGCGGGGCGTGCTGATCGATATGGCGCGGTTCCGCGGCGTGTCCTACCAGGAGCCCGGAACGCCGATCTTCGTAGAGGACATCGAGGCCTGGGAGGCCGCCACCGGGGTGACGGTCTCCGCCGGGGACGCGGTGGTCATCCGCACCGGGCGGTGGGCCCGGCGCGCCGAGGTCGGCCCCTGGGACATCGCGAGTGCAGCCGCCGGCCTGCACGCGTCGGTCATTCCGTGGCTGCGGGAGCGGGACATCGCGTTGCTCGGCGGCGAGGCGGCGCAGGACATGGCGCCGGCCGACGCCGATCCGGCGGTGACGGCGCCGGAGGACCTCGGCCCGCGGCCTCTGCACCGGTTCGCGCTGATCTACCTGGGGATGCCGCTGTTCGACAACCTCGATCTCGAGGCCGTGGGAGAAGTGGCCGCGTCGCTGAACCGCTACGAGTTCCTGCTGACGGCGGCGCCGCTGCCGACGCGGGGTACCGGATCGCCCATCAACCCGATCGCCACTTTCTGATCGTGCCTGCGCCGACCGCGCAAACCTCGACCGCGGTGTCGCCGGCGCCGGTCACGCGCTTCACGAACGGCGCGGGGAGGTGGCGGAGATCTCCGGGGGCTCCGAGATCAACTCGCCGCTCGGGTCGTCTCTTCGCGGGGCAGGCCCCCGTAGCGCCGCTCGCGGCGACGAAACGCATCGACCGCGCGGCGCAGGTCCTCGCCGTCGAAGTCCGGCCACAGCCTGTCGATGAACAGGAGCTCCGCGTACGCCGACTCGAACAGCAGGAAGTCGCTCAGGCGCTGCTCGCCGCTCGTGCGGATCAACAGGTCGACCGGCGGTGTCGCCGGGTCGGAGTGGCACGCGCGGTTGACCCGCCGCAGGAAGCCGTCTTCGTCGCAGCGCTCGTCCGACCCCAGCGTGCCCGCCGCGGCGAGGATCGCGGAACGTGCCGAGTAGTCCACCGCCAACCGGAGGTAGAGCCGGGCGCCGTCGCGTGTCGCGCGCTCCGTCTCCTCGATCGCGCGAACCAGGGCGGGCGACAGGCGGTCTCGCCGGCCGATCAACGCCAGCCGCACGCCGTGCCGGCAACAGCGCGTGCGCTCGCGCACGAGAAACGACTGCAGCAACCGCATCAGCGTCGACACCTCGGCGGCCGTTCGGCGCCAGTTGTCCGCCGAGAAGGCGTAGAGCGTCAGCGTCGTTATGCCGAGATCGGGCGCCGCTTCCACCGCGCGGCGCACGGCTTCTGCCCCGCGTCGGTGTCCTTCCGTGCGCGGCAGCCCACGCGCACAGGCCCAGCGGCCGTTGCCGTCCATGATCAGGCCTACGTGCAGGCCGCCGTTCATCGCTCGATCCATCTCATGCCGCCTCTCGTCGGACGGTCGTTGCCTGGCGCTCGCCGCGGCCGGGCCGGCAGGGCGTGCGGCCGGCGCGCACCCGTTCCCGCTCGTTCCTCAGCCGGCGACAGAAAGGGCCAGTCGCTCGACGAACGTGACGATGACGAGGAACGCCAGACCGAGCAGAACGAGGGCGCCGACGGCGAAGATCATCCGCAGGGGACGGCTCTCGAAGGGGGCGGCAGCGGCGAAGTTGCCGAACTGCGTGGCTACGCGGACAGCGACGTACATCGCGATGATCATGGCGGCCAAATCGAGCGGGGGCGCGTCGTCGATCCATGCCGACCCGGCGAGAGTGGCGGCGACGAATACCCGCATCAGCCAGGCGAAGAAGATCTCCTCGGCGGGAAACAACCGGTCTTGTAGAGAGCTGAGCCCCTGTTGCATCGTTCTCACTCCTTGTCTGGCGGGCAGGGCCGCGGTCCGATTCGTTCGCGGCAGTATCGGCGAGCGGCCGGCCCCGTGACATGAGCAAGAAGTGAGGGTTCGGTGATATTCCGCTGAGTGCGGCCGAGGTGGTCCGGGAGTCTGCGCCGCAGCGTGGTACGGGTCCCCCATCGGGGATCGGTTGGTTGGCGAGCGAAGCCGCAGGCGACCGCGGCTCAGCCGGGCCTCCTGGTCAGCCCGGCGGCCAGGCCGGAGCCGAACATCAGGCCCTCGAAGACGCTGATCGCGACCCGGGTCACCACCCCGGGCTCCTGCTCGCCGAGCAGGCGGGCGAGAGGCGCCAGGCCTACCTGCGACCCGGGGAAGCTCTGCGCCATGAAGTCGAGGCTCATCGCGCCGAGGAAGCGGCCGCTCCAGCCGAGCATCCCGGCGGCCAGGGCGCAGGCGAGCCCCGTCAGGAGCGCGACGCGAACCCGGGCGAGCCCCTGCGGGGTGGCCATGCCGCCCTCCGCCGTCGGCGTGGCCAGCCCGTAGCCCAGCCCGACCGCGCCGCCGAGAACGAGGCCCTCCAGCGCGCCGGTCAGCGGCGAGAGATCGCGGCCGAACAGACCTTCCAGCACGAGGCGTCCCAGGAAGTGAGCGGTCGCGCCGATCGCCAGGCCGCTCGACGCCCCGGCCACGGCGAGCGCCAGCCAACGCCGGGCGCGAAAGGCGGCTTCCGCGGCGGCCAGACCGGCCCCGATTCCCGCCGCGGCGAGACCTCCGACCGCCGTGCCGAGCAGCGGCAGCATTGCCAGCACGCCGTCGCCCGCCGTCGATCCGGGCCCGAAGCGGAGGACGAAGCCGCCGAGGAGACCGGCAATCGCCCCGGCGACCGCTCCACCGGCGGCCGCGGCCAGCCATCTGCGCCCGGCCAGCCGGGCCACGCGCCGGATACGAAGCAGGAACAGAATCTTCCCGGCCGCAAGCCAGCCCGGGTGTCCCAGCAGCGGAACCGGTCCCGCGCCCGGGACGTCCCAGCGGGTGTCGCGCAAGTAGGCGCGGGCCACGGCATGTCCCGCTCTACGGTGGAGTCGGCGGAGCGCTTCCGCCGTGCCCAACTGGTGCAAGGTCTCGGCGGCCTGCCGCCGCCGGACGTCCGCGGTTTCGGCGTCGCGGGCATCGTCCTCGAGCAACGTCTCGAGAGCCTGGTCGAAAGAGGCGTTCGCAGCGGGCTCCGCCGCGTCGGCGCGCACGTTTTCTGGCGGAGGAGCGGCTGGCGCCGGTTCTCGGACGTTCGCAGTCAGCTCCATCGCCGCGGCCCGCACGGGCTCCGGCGGTCCCGCGTCCGCCTCTTCGACGACGTCGGTGCAGACGAAGCGGTACCCGTGCCGCTGCACCGTGCGGATGAAGGTCGGCTCGCGCGGATCGTCGCCCAGCGTGCGTCGGAGGATCCGGACCGCCTGGCTCAGGGCCCCGTCGGTGACCACGACGTCGCTCCAGACCGCGTCGAGGAGCTCGCGCCTGGACA
>WTGR01000872.1 GCA_011523485.1 Acidobacteriota bacterium | reverse complement strand
CCGCGACGCTCGAAGTCGTCGGCCACTTCGTCGCCGAGGGCACGGCGGTGGAGTCCGAGATCTGGATGGATCGCGCGATCGCGCAGAGCGTCTTCCGTCGCACCGCCACGGTCAGCGTCGCCCGCGTGAAGCTGGCTCCGGACGTCGACGTGCAGGCGTTGAACCGGCGCTTGGCCGCCGATCCGCGTCTGACCGGCACGCTGATTCCCGAGCAGGAGTTCTTCGGCGCGCAGTCGGCGTCGCGCGCTGCGCTGATCGACGCTTTCGCCTACCTGATCGCCGGCATCATGGCGCTCGGGTCGGTGTTCGGTGCGCTGGCCACGATGTTCACCGCCGTCAGCCGGCGTGCGGTCGAGATTGCGACCCTCCGCGCGCTCGGTTTCCACGCCGTTCCGGTCGTCGTCTCGGTCCTGGTCGAGGCGACGGTGCTGGCGCTCGCCGGGGGGATCCTGGGCGCCGCCGTCGCGTACGCGCTTCTCGACGGCTATACCGCATCGACGCTCAACCCGGCCGCGGGTTCCCAGTTGGCCTTTGCGTTCCAGGTGACGCCGGAGTCGATACGGCTCGGCCTCGGGTGGGCCATCGCCCTTGGCGTCGTCGGCGGCACGGCACCGGCGATGCGTGCCGCGCGTTTGCCGATCACGACCGTTCTGCGGGGGGCCTGAGTGTTCCCGCCGCGGATCATCACGACAGCACAACGACCCGCATCATCGGGGCAATCCGCGGGGTTCGGGGCGGAAGCCACCGACTTCGGGCAACGGCCTTGGAGCCAATGGGACTCCTGAACGCGCCGCAGCCGGCCACGGGAGTCCGCGTCAGGCGATCCCGGCGCCCCGAATCCCGACGTAGACCGAGTAGAGCGACTGGCTCGCGGTCATGAACAACCGGTTGCGCCGCGTCCCGCCGAAGCAGACGTTGGCGCACCGCTCCGGGAGTCGGATGATGCCGATGACGTCTCCGTCCGGCGCGATGACCTGCACGCCCGGCACGGCGCCGGCCCAGACGTTGCCGTCCGCGTCGCAGCGCATGCCGTCGGCTACCGACCGCGCGTCGGGATCGCCCGGCACCGAGAGCTGCACGAGGGTGCGGCCGTTCACTAGCCTCTCGCCGTCGACGTCCCAGACCTTCACCTCCTGCCCGCTGCCGGTGTCGGCGACGTAGAGCCGGTCGTAGTCGGGCGAGAAGCAGAGTCCGTTCGGCGCGCCGATCTCGTCGGTGACGCGGGCGATCGCGCCGGTGGCGCCGTCGACGCGGTAGACCGACAGCGGCTGCTCCTGCTCGGCGGGAAAGCCCTCGTAGCTGCCCCGAATGCCGTACGGCGGGTCGGTGAACCAGATGCTCCGGTCGGGATGGACCACCACGTCGTTCGGCGAGTTGAGGGGCCTGCCCTCGTAGCGGTCCGCGATGACCGTCACCTCGCCGGAATGCTCGTAGCGCGCCACGCGGCGCCCGCCGTGCTCGCAGGAGATCTGACGTCCTTCGTGGTCGAAGGTGTTGCCGTTGCTGTGCCCGGAGGGGTTGCGGAAGACGCTGACGTGGCCGTCCTCCTCCAGCCAGCGCAACTGGCGGTTGTTCGGAATGTCGCTCCAGACCAGGTAGCGGCCGCTGCCGTTCCACGCCGGCCCTTCCGCCCACAGCGTGCCGATGTAGTGCCGGCGGATCGGCGTGTTGAAGATCATGTAGCGGCGGAACCGGGGATCGAGCGCGATGATGTCCGGGTCGGGATAGTGCAGCGGGTTCTGTCCCGACCAGTCGCGTGGCTCGTACGGCGGCAGGCTGGCCTGCTGCGCGGCGGCCAGCGCCGGCGCGATCGTCGTGGATGCAACGGTGGCTCCGAGAAACGCGCGCCGGCTCAGCGGGCGGCGGGATGAACGGTGCGCGGGGGAAATCGATGGGCGGCGAGCGGTGTCAGTGTGCATGGGGGAGATTTATACCCCATCGCTCACTCGAGCGACAGCCAGCCGCGTAGCGCCTTGTCGATGGCCTCGATTTCGTCTTCGGTACAGCGACCAATCTCCTTGCCGACCCGCTCGCGCGGAACGCTGGCGACCTTGTCGACCATCGCCTGGGATATCTCCCGCAGGCCGGTCCGGTCGCCTGGCGCCACAGTCACGCGGAAGAGCGGCGCATCCACGCAGTCCGTGGTGAGCGGACAAATCGTCACGCTGGCGTGCGTGGAATTGAACATGTCCGACTGGACGACCACTGCCGGTCGGGGCTTGCCGGTGTAAGCTCCCTTGGCCGCTACGACGACGACCGAGCCGCGATTCACCGCCAGTCCCGCGGGTCGATGGCGTGCTCGATGAAATCGAGAGTCTCGCGTTCGGAGTCGCGGTGGCTGACGAGCAGCGATTGCCGCCGCGCTTCGCCTTCCGGGTCGTGGTCGCGCGACTCTATCCGGAGCGCGTCCTCCAGAATCGCTCGAATGAGCTCGCTCCTGCTCTGTCGCCGCTGCCGGGCCATCCGGCCCAGGGCCCGCACGACCGTACCTGAAGCTCGAAAGGTCAGCACGTGCGATGTATCCGCCGCGCCCGCCATGTAATACAGTATACGCGACTCTGGACGCGTTCCGGCCGTGGTCACAAGCGACCGTCATCGAGGAGCTGGCCGCGCCGGCAGTAGACGCCGTTCGTCGATCGCGCTTCCGCTAGCGCCAGTCGATGTCCGGAAACAGCTCGTCCGTCTCCTGCGGCTGGACGCCGAGGACGTTGAGCGACATCGAGACGAGCCGGTAGTTGGCGACGGTCATCACGACGCTCATCATCTCGCGCGTGTCGTAGCGCTCGGCGAGAGTGTCCCAGGTCTCCTGCGAGACGATGCCGTCCCGGTAGATCTGGTCCGCCGCGCGCACGTGCGCCGCTTCGAAATCGTCCCAGCCGGCGTCGGGGCCCTGGGCAATCCGTTCCGGCTCCAGCCCGTGGTCGCGGGCCCGGCCCACGCTGCCGACGTGCTTGGCCCACTCGTAGACGGCCTGGCAGTTCCACCCGATGCGCAGGATCAGCAGCTCGCGGAAGTACGGGGTCAGGGGCGAGATCCGGTTCACGTAGCCGGACTGCCCGCTGCGCGCGGCCTGCAGCGCGGGGTAGCGACCGAAGGTGCGGCCCACCCGGATGCCGCCCCCTTCGAGCGGCGCGACGCGCGGCGTGGTCAGCGGCGGCTCGGGCGCCGGCACGTCCGGCGGGTACGGCACGTCGGCGGGAAAGCGTGCGTAGGCATTGTCGTCCGGCTGCACGCCCCACGAGTTGTAGAGCATCGCGACCAGCGTCGTCTCGTTGACCGCCATCACCGCGTCGAAGAGGTTGTACAGATCGTAGCGCGCGGCCAGCGCGTCCCACGTGGCGTCGCGCACCGACGAGTTGACGTACAGCTCGTCGGCGAGGCGGAGCAGCGTGGCCTCGAACGAATCCCACCCCGCGGCGTCGGGCCCCTCGGCGATGCGCTGTACCTCGTCGGGCATGACGCCCGCCGCCCGGGCGGTCGGCACGTGGTCGGCCCAGAGGTAGCTCGACCGGGTCAGCCAGGCCGTCCGCAGAATCAGCAGCGCCCGGTGCCGCGGCGACAGGGTCGAGTCGATCGACGTGAAGAGGACGAACGGCATCACCGCGTCGACCAGCTCGGGCACGCGGAGCATGGTCCGGAAGGCGTTGCCGATCCGTACCTGGGAGGCGTACTTCTCGACGAGCGCACGTTGCTCGGCCGTCCATTCGGCTTCCGGGAGCGGCGGAATGCGCGGCTCGTCGAGGCGCACGACCGGCGTGCTGCCGGGGGCGTCGGGGCGCACCTGCGCGGCGGCCCGCTCCGCGCCCTGCCAGAGCAGTGCTCCGGTCAGGACGAGACTGACGGCGGTGGGGCGTCGGCGGAACCCGATCGAACACATGGCATCCTCCCGGCGGGTTGCAGAAACGTCTTCACGGCGGAGCGCATCCTGACGGTTCGACAGGCCTGCTGTCGAGAATCTGAACGATCCGGATTGCCCGTTCGACATCGGGACGACATTCACACCTTCGTCAACAACGGCGTTCTCCGTCGCGCCCATGCCCGACCGGACGCTCTCGAGCGACTACTGCGCGTCCTCCGCGCGCGCGCCGCGCATGATGTTCAGCAGACCGTAGTTGCCCTCGTGGCAGGCGTACTCGTACATGGGACCGGACGTGACCCCGCGCGACTCGTGGTCGGTGGTCATGGGCAGCAGCGCTGTCCAGGGCCGCGTGAACATGTCGGGGTCGGTCATCGTGAACTCGTAGTCCAGCGTCTGCTCGTCCACGCGCGTGAACCGCTCGACCAGGTGCAGGCCGGGACGCGCGCCGCGCCAGGTTGCCCGCCACAGGTCGGCGCTCCTGTCGGCGAAGGCGGTCGTCTCGACCACGAGGGTGTCGCCCTCCCACCGGCCGCGTGCGTCGCCGAGCCACTGTCCGACGTGCACCGGGATGTGCGACCGTCCGTCGGTCGGGATCAGCCGGAACTCGTGGAACATCTCGTTCAGCATGGCCACCCACCCCTCGGACTGCAGGATGTGGTAGTTCATGTTGTAGCCCTGCAGCGGGACGAAGGGCAGGCCGTCGGTGAGGCAGCGCTCGCCGGTGTCGGCGTCGATCCAGGAATCGAACGGGCCGACGCCGTACTTGGCGGAGTCCGCGGCGAGCCGCTCCCGCCCCGCCTCGGTCCACGGGATGCGCCCGTCGGGCGGATCGGTGATGAGCGAGGTCCGCCGGTCGCCGGTCATCACCTTGCCGCCGTCCATCCAGAACTGGTTGTAGGCGCCGACGTTGCCCGGGATGAAG
>WTGR01000244.1 GCA_011523485.1 Acidobacteriota bacterium | reverse complement strand
CCGGCAGGTGCGGCTCGGTCGCCAGGTCGTAGGCGTACAGCGGCACCGCCGCCGGATCGAACGCGTCGACCATGTAGAGGAAGACCGCCGCCCCGGCCAGCACCGTGAAGATCGGCGCGCCGGCCAGCGCCGCGAGCACCACCAGCAGCACCCACGGCCAGCCCGGACCGCCGGACAGCACACACGAAGCATCGTCACCGAGCCCGCACGCCGCCCCCGTGCCGCTCAACCAGATTCCAATGAGGATTCCGACCCCCGCGGCGGCGCGGGCGCCCCAGCCTCCGGCCCGCCATCCCAGCCGCACCGCGATGACGCCGAAGGCGAACGGCAGCACCAACTGGAAGACCCACGACGGGATCCCGAGCGCTATCTCGCCACCTATCTCCATCTCGATGACGACGATGTCGATTGCGGACCAGGCGAGCAGCGCCGAGACCGCCGCGCCCACCGTCGCGGCGAATCCCTGCGCGACCTGCCGCGCCGCCCCCTCCGGGATGAACGTGGCGGTGGCCAGCGCGATCAGCTTGTTCTGCCGCGCGGCGAGGCCGGCCCCCAGGAAGCCGACCCACAACGTGAGGTGCTGGACGAAGGGAATCGACCCGGGGATGCCTCCGGTGACAATGGGTCGGACGACGATCTCGGCCAGCGGCAGAATTGCCATCGCGGCCAGCGCGCCGGCGGCAAGCAACTCTTCCGCCCGGTGGAGGAACCCGAGCGCCGGCGCCGCGCGGCGCGCAACGGCGGTGGACAACGCGTTCACCCGAACCTCCTCCAAGAACCCTGCGCCGGCATCTTGCGAGGTCGACTTCGCAGCGGCCACGGGCGACGCCAGGAACTCATCGTCGACAGATAGTCGCAGCCGA
This sequence comes from Acidobacteriota bacterium, assembly GCA_011523485.1. Next base: position 3,926 of record WTGR01000244.1, on the reverse strand, counting down.
TCATCCGTGGTCTCCCAACATGGATCGTGGCGTGCCGTGACCTGCAGGCCGCAACCCGGGCCACGCTCCGAGTCACAGGTCCGCGGTTCGCCACTCGCTCAGCCCGGCGACGATGCACTCTTCGAGCCACACCCGGAATCGATCCTCGATCGAGGTCGGATCCTCCCGGTAGTTGATCTGAAACACGGCCCGCGCCAGCGCCTTGGCAGGGCTGGACTCCCTGTCGTCCCTGTCTGTCTGCAATCGCTGGAAGAAGACGGCGCAACAGGCGAGCACGCCCTTGAAGTCATGACCGATGCCATGGAACGCGATGAGCACCTGGCTCTGGTTCGCGTTGTGGATCACCAGTCGGACCCATGCGCGATAGGTTTCCATATTTGCAAAGTACTCGAGTGTTCTCGCTCCGGCGACAATCTGCTGCCGAAAATAGTGGCTGCGGGCGCTGTGGTCGCTCGCCCCATCGACGAACACCGCAACGTGATCGAGCAGAGGCTTGACTTCCGTGTCGAAGGTCGCCGTCACCTGCCTCAGCCGCTCCTCCGCGATTCTCCGGAGTTCTTCGGCTCGATCCTTCGCAGTGTCCCATTCCGCGAGCAGCGCATCGCGTCGATGCTCCAGCTCCTTCCTCGTCGAGCGGATCAAGTCCTCTGCAATGACCAGCCGGCCGACGTCGCGAGACAGCCCGAGCGCCCGGACAAACTCCCGGCGCTGAATTTCGGAGAAGAAAACGACGAGAGGCTTCAACTCTCCCAGGTCAGCCGCTTCCAGGGCGTCCAGGTACTCGCTCTTGCTGGCGCTTCGCACTACCAGGGGGAAGCGCACGGTCTTCACCAGCACGAGGGTCGCGAGAGCGCGAGCAACCCGCCCGTTGCCATCCTGAAACGGATGGACCTGTGTGAAGCGATGGTGGAGCCACGCCGCTTCGACCTCCGGCGAAACGCCGACGTGGTTCCGATGCATTTCGACCAGGGCGTCCATTTCGGACGCCACGTGCTCCGGCGGGCAGTACTCGTGTATTTCCCCCGACCTGCCGGTCGGATTGTTCGGCCTCTCCTTCCAGGCGCCTCTCAGGAGCGGGATCTGCATGCGGTTTCCGAACTGGTCCCTCCCTTCGGCCGTTTCCTGATTCTGCGTCAGCAGCGCGTGCAGCTCCTTGACATAGCCGGTCGACAACTGTCGCTCGTCCCTGACGAAGGCGAATACATGATCTATCGCAGCCTCGTGATCGCGGATCATGGATGCGACCGTCTCCGGCGTCGCACCTGCCCCGTGGGGAATCAGCGCCGCATCGATGCCGTGCTCGATCAGGACTTCGGTAACGCCCCTGTCGAACTCGTACACGCGCTCGATCAGGCCGGTCTCGATAGCCCATTCCCTGCGCAGCTTGTCGTTGAATGCCGGCAGTGCATCCGAATCCGCGAGCCGTTCGCGCTCCTCCTGCCAGACCCTGGCCAAGGCGGCGAGCTCGCCCTGCTCCAGTGACGTCGGTTCGACCTCGTAGTCGCGAATCGGATGCCACTTGTGCCCGCCGCTCATCTTCGATCCCCGACGAGGCCCGATCGAATCTTTCAGTTGGCCCGGAACTCCGCGCGGGCGGCGACGGCCGCGTCGTAGATGTCGGCCGGCACGCGGCTGCCCCGCCAGGTCGCGGTCAACCGGTCGGCCACGGCGCGGAACTCGGCCGCCGCGGCCTCGCTGACCGCCGACACGGTCAGGCCCCGCTTCTGCATCTCGGCCACCGCGTCCCGGTCCTGCCGCGGCACCTCGTCGAACAGGAAGTCCTGCATCGCGGCCGCGCCGTCGAGCAGCGCCTCGCGGTCGGCCTCGCCGATGCGGGCCCAGGCCCGCTGGGTCATCACGGTGGCGCCGAAGACCGGGCTGAGGGGGATGTCGAGCATGTGGGACGTCTGCCGGTACCACTGGAACACCAGCGCACCGTACGGCGGGCTCGGGTAGGCATCGATGAGCCCCGTGTTGAGCCCCATGAGAACGTCGGTCAGCTCCAGCGGCACCGGCTCGAACCCGTTCTCGCGATACCAGCGCACCATGTCGTCGTCGCCGGCCGACGTGAAGAGCTTCGCCCTCTGCAGATCGCGCATGTCGCGTATCGGCTGCGCCGAGAAGATGTGCGCCCACCCGCCGTGCCCCCAGTTGAGCAGGACGAGTCCGCTGTCCGCGAGCGAATCGCGCAGCCGCGGCGTGAGCGCCTCGAGCACGTGCAGCGCCTCTTCGTCGGACTCGAAGAAGAACGGAATGCCGAACACGTTGAAGTTCTCGTCGACCTCGGTCAGTCCGGGCAGCGTCAGCGCCGCGACCTGCGGGTTGTTCAGCCGCATCCGCCGGATGATGGTCGATTCGTCGCCGGTGGTCCCCCGCACCTGCAGCCGCACGCGGCCGTCGGTGGACCGCTGCCACGCCGACGCCATCTGCCGCAGCGACCGGTCCCAGACCGAGTTCGCGGGCAGGATCGTGCCGAGCCGGAGGTTGGCGCGCTGCGCCTCGAGCAGGACGGGGCTCAGCAGCAGCACTACGGCGACGGCGAGACGGAACGCTCTCATGGTCGGTTCTCCAACTCTTCATCGAGCTCGTCGAACGGCTCGAAGAACAGATCGTCGATGTGGTCCAGCAGCACCCGGGCCCGCTTCTGCGCGATCAGGTTCAGCAACCGGTTCGCCGGCGCCTCGTCCGGATCGATTGCGATCGCGGTCTCCAGCAGCTCGCGAAACTCTTCCCGGTTCTCCTCGGCGATCGAGACGCCGGCGGCCAGCGCGAGGTAGGGGCCGGCGTCCTGCCCGTCCGACAGCTCGACGGCCCGGTCGAAGTGCTCCCGCGCCCGGACGTACGAGCCGCCCATCGTCTCTCCCACCGACTCCAGCGTGACGAAGGCGGAGTGCAAGGCCCCCCGTTCGAAGCTCTCGTCCAGCTCCAGGGCCCGGTCGAGCAGCGCCCGCGCCGCCGGCAGGTCCGCGACGAGCGCCGGCCGGTCGAGGCCGAGCGAGATGGCCAGCATCCACGCCCCGCCGAGGTAGTAGACGCTCTCGACGTCCTCCGCCTCGAAGACCGTCACCGCCGCCTCCGGATTGGAACGCAGGCGCGCCGCGATGCCGGGGTGGTCGACCTCGACGTTGCGAAGCCCGTAGTCCCGCGCGCGCAGGTACATCCGCCGCGCCCGCTCGTTCAGCTCCAGCGCCAGGTCGTAGTCGTCCCACTCGGCCATGGCCGCATCCGCCTGAAGGAAGGCGTTGGCGTAGAGTACGAACCCGGTGTTCGCGAACAGCAGCACGTCCTGCCGCGCCGGCTCGGCCTCGATGATCGACTCGATGGTCTTGAGCAGGAACGGGAGCGAGTCGCGGACCAGCTCGGGATCCTCCTCGGAGAGATAGACGGCGGGGTTGACCAGCGTCGGCAGCACGGCGTTGACCGCCATGGTGCGGAGCGAGCAGCCCGCAAGAGTCATCGCCGCGACGAGGATGACGCCGGTGCGGACGCCGAGCCGTGATGCTCTTCGGGCCAACTGGGAACCGCTCAACCGGGGATCATATCAGGCCTGCTTATCCGGACGCGCCGGGCAGGATGCGGTAACGAGCGACCGCCCGGAACGGGCGCCCGGCGGAGTCGTCAATCCCGTGTCATCATTTCCGAATGGGCGAGTTCAGCCCCGTCCACGCCGGGTGGTTCGTCATGGGCAGCGCCGCCGGTCAGCGCGACGAGGCGCCGCGGCACCGGGTCTGGGTCGACGCCTTCGAGCTGGCCGTCGATCCGGTGACCCGCGCCGAGTACGCCCGCTTCCGGGAGGCGACCGGGCGGGCGGGGCCGCGCGAGTGGGACAACCCGCGCTTCGCCGATCCCGAGCTGCCGGTGGTCGGCGTGAGCTGGAACGACGCCGTCGTCTACTGCATCTGGCGGTCGTCCCTGGGGGGGACTCC
>WTGR01000214.1 GCA_011523485.1 Acidobacteriota bacterium | reverse complement strand
AGGCGATCGACTGGGACTACCGGTTCAGCGCCCACAGCACCCGCGGCCATCCGCTGGCCCCGCTGCGCGAGGCGCTGGCGGCGCAGGACCTGCCGGACGCGCGCACCGTGGCGGGGATGTCCGACGGCCGACGGGTGCGCTACGCCGGCCTCGTCATCTGCCGCCAACGCCCCGGCACCGCCTCGGGCGTGACCTTCATGACGCTGGAGGACGAAACCGGGTTCGTGAACGTCGTGATCTGGAAGCAGGTGTTCGACGACCACGCGGTGCTCGCGCGAACCGCGTCTTTTCTGGGAGTGAGCGGGAAGCTCCAGTCCGAGTCGGGGGTCGTCCACCTCGTGGCCGACGCGCTCTGGGCGCCGGAGATCCGGACCCGCCCGCCGACCGCCGGCAGCCGGGACTTTCACTGAAGGTCGGCCTCGACTGCGATTGGGCGCTTCGGGTCACGATTTCCTGCCGCAGGCCCTCGAGCGTGACGCGGGCTCGGGTGAGCAGCCTGCCAGCCGGTTCGTCGCCGGAGCGGATCAACCCGAGGAGGAGATGCTCGGCGTCCATTGCCTGGCTGCGGAGCCGAAAGGCCTCATCACGGGCGAAGAACAACGTGCGTCGGGCGCCCGCGGTGTAGCGGTGGAACATCGGTCTCCGTCTGTAGGCTTATAGTCTGGTCCAAGGAGAGGTGCATGACCACCGTCTCGTTTACCGACTACGAAGGCCTGATCGAAACGCTGGAGATCCTGGCTGACCGGGATCTCGCGAGATCGATTGAGCAGGGTCTGGCGGATGCGGCGGCAGGCAGGGAGGTGAGCCACGAGGACGTCTGGGATGACGTGGATCCTCGTCTGCGCGACTAGCACCGTCGCCATCCAGAGGCTGGACCCAGCGCGATGGACGCGCCAAGCCAACAGAAAGAGGTGAGGAGCCGGGGCGCCCTGTCGTCCGCCGACGCCCGGGACATGGTGCGCGTGCGCGCGGCGCGGCGCGCGTTCCGCGAGTTCCACGCCCAGTGCTTCTGGTACCTTCGCCCGGACCTGCAGGTTTCCCTGGACGATGTCCCCGAGATCGTGCGCGGGCTGCGCCGGAACGGCGGACGGAAAGGGTTCCTGGTTGCGGCCCGGCTATGCCGTTGAGCACCATTCAGATGGACGTCCTGCGGCTCATAGCCGCCAACCGCAGCCCCGACAGCTACGTCGCGGGGGCGACGGTGCTGCATCGGATGGAGGACACCCCGCGGTACTCCGCGGATCTCGATCTGTTTCACGATCTGGAAGACAGTATCGCCCGGAGCGCGGAGGCGGACGCGGAGACGCTCGGTACCGCGGGGTACGAGCTCTCGTGGCTGCTGCGCACGCCCACCTTCCATCGCGCCGTGGTACGTGCGAAGGAAAGGGCCATGAAGATCGAGTGGGCCCAGGACAGCGCCTTCCGCTTCTACCCGGTACAGGAAGACGATCGGTTCGGGTACCGCCTCCACGACGCCGACGCCGCGACCAACAAGGTGTTGGCCCTGGCGGGACGCAGCGAGATCCGCGACTTCGTCGACGTCCTCCATCTCGACGACAGCTATCTACCGCTCGGCGCCCTCGCGTGGGCGGCGTGCGGCAAGGATCCGGGCTTCACCCCGGAGTTTCTGCTGGACCACGCGGCACGGCACGTCGCGTACACCCAACGCGATCTCGACCGGCTGTCCCTGCGCGAACCACTCGATCTCGGCATCCTGAAGCGGCGCTGGATCGCCGCGCTGGAACGGGCCCGGTCGCTCGTGGCCGGGCTGCCGCCGGATGAGGTCGGATGTCTGTACGTGAATGCCGACCGGCACCCGGCGGAGCCGGATCCGACATCCGGTGACTTCCGAGCGCTGACCCGGCACCGGGGATGTGTGCGGGGCGCGTGGCCGACAGTCTCGCCCTACCGCCATCCGTAGGTAGCATTGCGAAGCGGCCGGCCGGGCCAGGCGTCGCTTGTGCGACCATTTCTGTGGCGCGACCTCCCCCAGCCGCCCGTGTCGCCCTACTGGCGCGGAAATTGCCTCACACCGCAGCAGGACGAGGCATAATGACTCACGAATCCGGAGCCCATGCAATGACGGTCCCAGCCCGGGTCATGACGGCGGAAGAGTTGATCCGCCTGCCCGACGACAACTGTCGTTACGCCCTCGTCGGAGGGGAGTTGCAGCGAATGAACCCGTCGGGATTCGAACATGGCGCCGTCATCGTCAATCTGACCGCGCCTCTCGCGCAGCATGTGAAGGCGCACCGGCTCGGCGTGGTCTGCGGCGCGGAGACCGGCTTCGTCCTGGCCAGGGATCCCGACACGGTGCTCGCGCCCGACATCGCGTTCGTCCGTCGCGACCGCGTGCCGGCGACCGGCCGCCCGACGTTCTTCTGGGAGGGCGCGCCGGATCTGGCGGTGGAGGTGACCTCGCCGGGGGATTCGCGCCCCGAGGTCGCCAGGAAGGTCGAGGCCTGGCTGTCGGCCGGAACCCGGGTTGTCTGGGTCGTGGATCCGAAGCACGCCTCGGTGGCGATCCACGAGCCCGGCGGGGCGGTCCGCCGCCTTGGCGAATCGGAGACGTTGGACGGCGCCCCGTTGCTGCCGGGCTTCAGCCTTCCGGTGCGCGAGATCTTCGCCCTGTAGAACGGGGGCTGGCCCGCGCCCGGCGTGGTCGCGCCCGGCGTACCGCCGCGCTATTCGTCCACCTCGTCGAGGAGCTCGAAGTCCCGCCACTGCCGGAACTCCGCGCGGCGCGTGCGACGGAAGACGACGCGCACGTCGCTGTACGACTCGAACTGGATCCGCGCCCAGATGTCGCCGAGCACGGGGCCCCGGTCGAGCGAGCCCCGGGCCTGCTGGATCGAGCCGAGCATGCCCCACCAGAGGCGGACCCTGTCGATCAGCTCGAACTCGACGCGCGCCGGCTCGTGCGTTTCCCGGTCGATCCAGACGCGGCCCTTCGCCTTGTTGAGCGCGTAGTCGATTCGGCGCCGCACGGGGAGGCGGCCGGGCCGGGGCTCGAACGCGATCCGGTGGCTCGGGCGGTTGCGGAACGGTTCCTCGCCCTCGAGCGTGAAGACGTAGCGCGCCACGAGCTCTTCGTCGAAGACGATGGCGTCCTCGTCCTCCTCGGGCTCGTCGTCCCGCTCGCGCTGCCGACGCAGCTCCTCGCGGAACGCCGCTTCCCGTTCGGCCACCCAGCCGCGCTCCACGTCGTTCAGCGGCCGGCCGTCGATCGTCAGCCGCCGCTCGAACGGCGCCCCGTCGATCGGCACTACCTCGTAGTCGCCCACGTCCCTGGTGCGCACGTCGCCGTTGCCGTCGAACCGCCGGACCTCCCTCGTCATCCGGGACCGGTACCGCGCGGCGACGTTGTGCTCCTCGTACCAGACGGCGCGCTCGAGCGCGTTGAAGATGATCGCGCGGGCGGCATCGTCCCCGCCGACCGGCGGCTGAGCCGTCGGACTCCCGCTTCCGAAAACAACGGCGACGAGTACCGCCAAGCAGGCCGGCAGCCTCCTGCAACAGCTCCGCCGCGCTCGACTTGCGCGCACTCCCGCCCACCACCGGCGCATCGGCTCATTCTGACCGATATCGCACACCGCCGTCAGCGCAGTGGACGCATTCGAGACGCATTCGCCTGGGTTCCGGCCGGTCTGTCGGTTGCGTCGGCGCCGCTACTCCCGTGCCGGTTCCGCGCGCAGCCTCCGGAAGGCGACCTTCCAGGCGCGGGACGTGCTCATCGTGAACCCCTCGACGTCTCCGCCGGCGTCGCGGTGAAAGGTGAAGTACCACCCGCCGCCATAGAAGCCCTCCTCGAACGTGGGGACGAGCCGGATGCGACCCAGCTTGCGGTGCGAGAGCACCAGGCGGCGGTCCTCCTCCCGGAACCCGTACCGCACGTCGAGGTCGTCGCTGTGGTACGACCCCGCGTACTCGGCCAGGCGCCCGGTGGGGAGTCGAACCACCGGCGCGGCATGCGTGTAGACGCCGCGCAGGGATCCGCTGAGACGCAGCGTCGGTCCGTCCCCTGCTCCGCCGGGTTCGAACGTTGCCTCGGCGGCGGTGCCGGCGATACGGAATCTTCCCTCCGCGGTCGGACGTCCGTCCGCGAGCGGCTGGAGCGGCCGGCCGGCGCCGCCCTCGACAAGCAGCAGATCGTCGCCGCGGGCCACGATCTGCAGCGGGATGTCGTTCTCCGGGCTCCTGTAGTAGCCCGCCAGGGCGGCGCGCGCCCCGCGGTCGGGGGCGGCCCGCGAGGCAACCGCGCCGGCGGGTCGATCCGCCGGCGTGCCCGGCCGGTTCCTCGCGCGCCGGCCGTTTGCCGTTCGCGGCGCCGGCGGCAGGAAGACGTCGGCCGCGTCCCGCGCCAGACGAGCCGGATCGGCCGTCCGTACATTGCAGAGCACCGCCACGCCGAGGTCCTCGTCGGGAAAGCGCAGGAACTCGCTGCGGTAGCCCGCGTCGGTGCCGCCGTGCCCGATGGTCGGCCGGCCGCGGTGCGTCCCGTGCACCAGCCCGAACCCGTAGGAGAGGCGCGCGCCGCCGGCCAGGGCGCCCTGCTCCTGGAGTTGCCGGAGAGCGCCGCGGCCGCCGACCTCGCCGGTCCGGAAGTTCCGGTTCCAGCGTGCGAGGTCCTGCACCGTGGTGAAGAGGCTGGAGGCCCCGACCACGGCGAAGTCCGGGATGCTGAGGCGATAGCCGCCCGTGCGGCCGGCCTCGTAGGCGTAGGCGCGGTTCCTGACGATCGTCGTGTGATCGTCGCGGAACGTGGTCTGCGTCATGCCGAGCGGCTCGAACAGGCGC
>WTGR01000073.1 GCA_011523485.1 Acidobacteriota bacterium | reverse complement strand
TATCCGGTCATCGTCTACCTGCACGGCGGCGTGTCGCGGCCGAAGCGGGAGGACGGGACCTGGTGGCGCCGCGAGGAGCGCCTCGCGCGCGACGACGCCATCGTCGTGGCGCCCGCCTCCTGGAACGAATCGCTCTGGTGGCAGGACAGCCAGATCGAGAACCTCGCCGGTCTTCTCGACGACTTGAAGCGCATCTACAACGTCGACGAGAACCGCGTCCACCTGATCGGGATCTCCGACGGAGCGACCGGCGCCTTCTACCACGCGATGAAGGCGACCACGCCGTGGGCCACGTTCCTGCCGTTGAACGGCCATCCGGTCGTGCTCGCCAACCCGGCCTCGGACGTCGACGGCGAGATGCACATCACCAACCTGCGCAACAAGCCGCTGTTCGTCGTCAACGGCGGACGCGATCCGCTGTATCCGGTCGCGTCGGTGCTTCCCTTCATGCGGCTGTTCCAGCAGGCCGGCGTGTTCCTCGACTTCCGGCCGCAGCCGGAGGCGGGCCACGACGTGAGCTGGTGGGACGACGAGAAGCCGGCCATGGACGCGTTCATGCGCGAGCAGGCGCGCCGGCCGCTCCCGTCCCGCCTGTCCTGGGAGACCGAGCGGACCGACCGCTACAACCGCGCGCACTGGCTGGTCATCACCGAGCTGGGGGCGGTCGCCGGCGAGCCGGATCTCGATGCGCACAACACCGTCCTCGATCAGACGTCGGGCCTGCCGCTCGGGATCAACATGATCGGCCAGATGGTGGACGGCTCGGGACTGCGGGTCCTGGAGGTCGGACCGGATTCCATGGCCTCGGCCGCCGGGATGGTGAACGAAGACACCATCGTGGAGGTCGCCGGCACGGCGGCCCCGACCGTCGAGGATCTGAGACAGGCGCTGATCGGGTTCGCGCCGGGCCAGCGGATTCCGATGGTGGTGCAACGCGGCGGCGAGCGGATCGACGTGATGCTCGACTATCCCGCGGAAGCCGCGCCGCGCGGCCGCCAGGCGTTTCCGCACACGCTCGCGCCGGGACGGGTGGAGCTGGATCAGCAGCGCAACACCGTGACGGCCTACACGCGGGGGGTCCGGCGGTTCACGCTGCTCATCTCCCCGGAGCAGTTCGACTTCACCCAGCCGATCACGGTGATCGTCAACGGCGTCGCGGCCTTCGACGGCATGGTCGAGCCCGACGTCGCCACGCTGCTCCGTTGGGCCGCGACCGACCAGGATCGCACCGCGATGTACGGCGCCGAGCTGCACATCGAGGTGCCGCCGGCGCCGTAGCAATCGCCCCCGGGGTTCGGCTCCGGGTTGCCGCGGGGGCGAGCGCGTCGCGCCTGCGGGTCAGACGAGCAGTCCGAGCGCATCCGTGAGGCGGCGCAGGCGGTACGCGCCGTCGCGCGGGTTGTGGTAGGCGTGCGCCCGCTCGGCCGCCGTCAGCTCGCCCGCGTCCTTCATCGGCTCGAACTGGTGGCCCTCGTGCCACTCGTTGAACGAACAGATGAAGAGCAGGAAGAAGTCCGGGTCGGGCACGAGCCAGGGGTCCGTCTGCAGCAGCAGCGCCCATTGCAGCGTCTCGTCGATCTGCCGCTCGGCCAGCCCGGCTGCGCGCTCGCGCTCCAGCGGCTCCGACCAGTCGAGGGGCCGGGTCGGCGGCAGGAACGGCCGCGGCGTGTAGCACGAGTCCGGCGGCACCGTCCGGCGTTCGATCTCGTCGAGGCCGGGGTTGACGTTGAAGGAGCAGGCCAGTCCCAGCCGGCTCGCCGCCAGCGCCGTCCCGAGCCAGGTCGAGCGGTCCGCCAGCGGGCCGTAGGGGGCGACCCCGTCGAAGCCGGCGTTCCGGACGCGTTGCGCGTCCACGCTGTCCGCCAGCAGGACGAGGTCCGGAAACTCGCTCGCCAGGGTGGTGCGCAGCCGGTCGGTCGCGCGCCGCCACTCCGCGTCGGGCACGTACTCGGGCACGTTGCGCAGGTTCCCGTGGCAGTCCCGGATCCTCTCGGGCAGCAGCGTGTTGAACGCCTTGAAGACCGGCGCCTGCCGGCCCCCGTTCTGCTCGTTGAAGTACCAGCAGTCCCAGCGGCGCCGCTCGCCGAACTCCTCCAGCAGGTACAGCACGTCCGCGGGAAACCGCTCGACCCGCTCGAGGCCGTAGGGCTCGAGGTGGAACATCACGTGGATGTCGTGCGCCGCCATCACGTCCATCACCCGGTGGACGGCGCGGTCGGTGAAGCTCTCGCGGCCCCACCAGCTCATGTCGATCGCGCCGGCCCCGGACTCGGCGATCCAGCGTGCGTGCTGCTCCAGCACGGCCGTCGACCGCGAATCGTAGGCCCCCAGGCGGGGGACGGTATTGGCGGCGAGGTCGTCCGGCGGGTTGCGCTCCCACTGCTGCCAGTGGAAGTACGGGTCGTTGGCGTACCAGGGGTAGTACTCGAAGACGAAGTGCCGCCGCGGGTCGCGGAAGCGCGTGTGGAGGAGGTCGCGCAGACGCCCCCACGGGAAGGTCTCCTGGGCCGTGTCGTCCGGAACCCGCTGGGGAGCCGCCGTGCTCGCTTTCGCGGGCGCCCGTCCCGGGGGATCGGCCAGGGAGTAGACGCCGAGCCCCGCTCCGGCGCAGCGGACCAGGAAGTCGCGCCGCGACAGAGCCGCGGGGCCGCCCGCCCGGCGTTGTCTGGTGGCCCGCGTGGCAACTCCTTCGAGGTGCAGACTCTATCCGAAGAAGAGGTGCGCCCGGACGGGTGTGGAGGAGGGCGACGTGGGGCCCGGCCGGTGCGTGCGGCCGAGCCCCCAGGGCAAACGGCTACTGCAGTTCGTCCGCCGCCGCGTCGATCCCCGCCTGCGCGCAGATCGCGTCGTTGGCGCCGGTGTCGCCGCTGACGCCGATGCCGCCGACGTGGTAGCCGCCGGCCGTCATGATGGGCAGGCCGCCCTCGAAGTAGATGATGCCCGGCACGAAGGCCGCCGCGCCCGGGGCGCCCCCGCCGAACGCCATCTCGCCCCACTGCAGCGTCGAGCGCGGGCTCACGGCGGAGCTGCGCGCCTTGCCGAGCGCGACGTCCTGCGACAGGAACTGCGCGTCGTCCATACGATGATAGGCCTTCAGGTTGCCGTGGTTGTCGGTGACCGCGATGTGCATCAGCCAGCCCTCGGTCTCGGCCATGGCGATGCAGGCGTCGATCATCTTCCGCGCGGCGGCGGCGGTGAGAATGGGCCGTTCCTCGACGGCCTCGGCGGCGGGAGTTGCACCGACGATCAGAGCGGACGCGATCAGGACTGCGGACAGAGTACGAGAACGCATGGCAATCTCCTCGGGTGATAGTGGTTGTGACGGTTTGCGGTGATCCGAGCGACCGGATCCGGGGACCGCTAGAGCTCCCGGACCCAGATGTTGCGATAGCTGACGAAGTTGCGGTGATCCTGAAGCTGGATCGGCGCCTTCGGGGCGTGCGCCTCGTAGCGCGGCGACCCGCGGAAGACGGTCGGTCCCGCTATCTCCACGTGGTTCTGGACCAGGACGCCGTTGTGCAGCACGGTCATCGTCGCCGGACGCTCCAGGCTGCCGTCGCTCCGGAAGCGCGGCGCCATGAAGACGATGTCGTAGGTCTGCCACTCGCCGGGCGCCCGCGAGGCGTTCACGAGCGGGATGTGCTGCTTGTAGATGCTGGCCGCCTGCCCGTTGGAGTAGCTGCGGTTCTCGTACGAGTCGAGCACCTGCACCTCGTAGCGCTCCATCAGGAAGACGCCGCTGTTGCCGCGGCCCTGGCTCTCGCCGACGATCTCGGTCGGGGTGCGCCACTCGACATGGAGCTGCACGTCGCCGAAACTGTCGCGCGTGGAGATGGAACCGGTGCCCGGCTTCACGGTCATCGCCCCGTCCGCCACCGTCCATTCGGCCGCGCCGTTGCGACCGGTCCACTTCGAGAGGTCCGTGCCGTCGAACAGCACGACGGCGTCGGACGGCGCCCTGGCGTGGCCGCCCGGATGAACGACGGCCGGCTCCGGCTCCCAGACCTCGGTCTTCTCGGGGGGCGGCAACTCGTCGCGCTCCTGGGCCGCGGCGGCGAGCAACGCGGGAATCACGAACAGCAGCGCGAGCGGCAGGGCGGATCGGGTCATGGCGTGCATCTCCGTTCGATCTCGGGCGATTTTCTCCACGGCCGTCCTCTTCGACAGCGCAGGTGCGCTATACGTGCGGCAGCTTCCACGGACCGGCGTACCGCGCCTCGACGAGGGCGTTGGCCGCGTCGTTGTCCTTGAAGGTCATGCTGGCGCCGTCCCAGTGCACCTTGGCGCCGGTGCGGAACGCGATGTTGCCGAGATGGGCGTTGACGGCGGCGAGGCTGCCCACTTCCGCGTTGCACACCGGCTGGCGGCGCGTCTTCATGCAGTCGATGAAGTTGGCGGTGTGCTGGTCCAGACCGCGCTGCCCCGCGGCGGCGGCGACCGGCGGGCGGGTCTCCATCCGCCAGGCGACCGGGCGCCGGTTCTCCAGTTTCTCCTCGGGGAAGATCTCCCAGCCCTGGCGATCGACCACCAGCGTTCCGTTGTTGCCGACGAACGCCACGCCGTGCGAGCGCTGGAACGGTCCGAGCTCGATCATCGTCGCCTGCTCCCACACCATCAGGAAGTCGTCGAACTCGTAGAGCGCGGTCAGCGTGTCCGGCGTCTCCTGCGCGTCGTCGGGATAGGCGAGCTTGCCGCCGCTGGCCGCGATCGAGTTGGGCGCGGTCGCCTGCATGCCCCACAGGACGATGTCGATGATGTGCACGCCCCAGTCGGTCATCAGGCCGCCCGCGTAGTCCCAG
>WTGR01000801.1 GCA_011523485.1 Acidobacteriota bacterium | reverse complement strand
GTGGACGACGCGTTGCCGGCGGAGCATGCGGAGCACGAGCGACGCAGACGGCGGACGGAGACGCGCTACCTGAGTCTGCGCGGCCAGATCCGCGAACTGGAGGCGCGCCTTGCTGATCGATCCCGGGTGGAGGGCGAACTCGCCGACGTCAAGCGCCAGCTCGCGGCCTTCGAGGAGGGCGGGCATGAGGCGTTGCTGGTGGAGTTTCAGCGCTTCCGGCGCCAGGAGCGGGCGATTCGCAACCGGCGTGAGGAGATGGCCGACGCCGTGAAGCGGCTCCGTAGCGCAGCCGCCGAGATCGAGCCGACCGACGTGCCCGCGGAGGAGTTCCCGACGCAGAGCGCCGCGGCTGCGGAAATGCTGGGTCTTGTCCGGGCCCTCGCCGAGAGGCAGGGCGAGATGGCTCGCCGGCTGATGGAGACAGCGGACGAGGCGGCGGGATACCTGGAGCAATGGCGGGCCACGGCAAACGCCTCCGAGTGGGTGGCCGCGGCGGGCGCCAATCGCCGGGCGTACGATGCGCTGGTCGCACGACTTGCCAAGGAAGGCGTTGCCGATCCCACGTCGTACGGCAGCCTGGTGCAGCGGCGGCATGCCCTCGAACGGGAGATTCGCGACATCGAGACGCTTCGCGCGCGTGTTGAGCAGCTAAGGGTCCAGGCCGCCAGCGTGCTCGGGGACCTGGAGAACGACCGGATCGAGACATCACGGGTGCGGACGGCTGTTCTGGACCGCGTACTGGACGGCAGTCGTTTCGTGGCGATGGCCGTCGTTCCGTTCGGGCGGGATGCGCGGGCTGCCGAACGGGCATTTCGGCAGCGCCTCGGACGTCAGGATGAACATCTACAGCAGGACATCCTCGCCGCCGATGGAGACAGCGGTATCCTGGCGGAGCTATACGGCGGTCTGCCGGCGGATTTCGAGGAACGCGCAGCAGCCGCACGGGAACGGGTGGCGGCCGTGAAGCGCGACGTGGCGACGATTGCCGCGGGCGGCAAGGTCGAGGCCCGAACGAAGTGGTTTCACAATCACGTACAGGCCTTGCCGCCGGAGCAGGTCGACCGTTTCATGTGCTGGTGGCCGGAGGACGGCCTACGGGTCCAGTACCGTCGCTCCGACGCCGGCCAGCTTGTACCGATAGAGCAGGGCTCGCCGGGTCAGAAGTCGGCTGCCATTCTGGCGTTTCTCCTGTGCCATGGCGATGAGCCGATCGTGCTCGACCAGCCGGAGGACGACCTCGACAACCACTTGATCTATGACCTCGTGGTGCAGCAGGTGCGGGCCGGCAAGCAGCGCCGCCAGGTCATCGTGGCCACGCACAATCCGAACATCGTGGTCAACGGGGACGCGGAAATGGTGATCGCGATGGAGCATCGGGCAGGTCAGTGCCGGATGCTCGACGAGGGGTCGGGATGTCTCCAGGAGCCGGGGGTTCGCGAGGAGATTTGTCGCGTGATGGAGGGCGGCCGACAGGCGTTCGAACGCCGGTACCGCCGCCTGCTCGAGGACGCCGGCCATGCTTGACGCGCCCGAAGCGCTCCTGCGGAGCATCCGGCTCGGAGAGGGCGCGCATCTCGAGCTGAAGGAGGTCGTGTTCGCCGGAAAGCGGGTCAAGGGACCTGCGCGCGAGCAGCTCGCCGACGAGCTCGCGGCGTTCGCCAACGCCCACGGCGGCGTTCTTGTGCTCGGTGTGGACGACCGCACGCGGGATATCGTGGGCATCCCACTGGAGCGGCTCGACGCCGCCGAACGATACGTGACCGAGGTCGTCCACGACTCGATCAAGCCGCCGATCTATCCCTTGATCGAACGGCTCGAGCTGCCGGATTCGGAGGGCGTGCCCCGACCGGTTCTGCGTGTCGAGGTCTCGCGGAGCCTGTTCGTGCACGAGAGCCCCGGCGGGTTTCTGCATCGCGTCGGCAGCGCGAAGCGGAGGATGGAGCCCGACTTCCTGGTACGTCTCCATCAGCAGCGCAGCCAGTCACGGCTGATCCGCTTCGACGAACAGCCGTTGCACGATGCGGCGTTCGCCGATCTCGATGGCGCGCTGATCGACCGTTTTGCGGTCCACGGCATGCGCGACGACCGGGAGACCCTGGCGTGCAAGCTCGGCATGGCCGCAGAATCGGGCGCCCGCGGTCCGCTCCCCACCGTCACGGGGATTCTGCTGGGGACCACGGAGCCGGTCGAGCGGCTGCGGCATGCCTACGTGCAGGCGGTGGCGTACCGCGGGCGCAGTGTGCCCGAGTCGCTGGAGTCTCCCTGGTACCAGCTCGATGCCTCCGACATTTCCGGGCCGGTCGACCGGCAGATCGCCGGGGCCTGTCTGTTCGTCGCCCGCAACCAGAAGGTGCGTGCGAGAAAGACCATGGGGCGTATCGACCTGCCGCAATACGATATGGCGGCGGTGTTCGAAGGGGTTGTCAATGCGGTGGCGCACCGCGACTATGCCATGCACGGCGCGCGCATCCGCCTGCACCTGTATTCGGACCGCATCGAATTGTCTTCGCCCGGCGCGCTTCCTAACAGCATGACGGTGGATGATCTTCCATACCGGCAAACGAGCCGCAACGAAACCCTCACGGGCCTGCTCGCGAGGTGTCCCATCCCGACGGGGATTCCAGGGCTGGAAACGCCGAGGCAGACGCTGATGGACCGCCGCGGCAACGGGGTTCGGGTCATTCTGGAGAACAGCGAGAAGTTGTCGGGGAAGCGTCCCGTCTACGAGACTTTCGGCGACGAGTTGCGGTTGACCATCTACGCCGCCGACCCGGCCGCCGGAGGGGCGGCAGAGTTGTCGCCGGAGTGAGCGAGAGTGGAACCGCTATCCGTTGACCTCCGAAACCGGCTCGCCGCGACCATCAAGGCCGCACGGCGCGCGGGCGAACCCGGCGCCAGCAACGCGCTCTGCATGCTCGCGGTCGGCGACGCCCGCGCGCACCCGTCGATGTCCGCGGCGGCGCAGGACCAGCGGCGCCGCCTGCGGGCGCACGGGCGCCAGCTCGGGGACGGGCGCGATGCGGAAACCGGCGAGCAGAAGATCGACCGCCTCGCCCACGAGGTGGCCTACGAGCACTGGCACCGGATGCTGTTCGCCCGCTTCCTGGCGGAGAACGAGCTTCTCATCGAACCGGAATCAGGCGTCGCCGTGTCGCTGGCGGACTGCGAGGAGTTGGCGCGCGAGCAGGGGCAGGACCGCTGGACGCTGGCCGGCCGCTTCGCCGAGTTGATGCTGCCGCGGATCTTCCGGAGCGACGACCCGGCGCTCGCCGTCAGGTTGGCGCCGGAGACGCGGCAGGAACTGGAGCGGTTGATCGAGGCGCTGCCGGCCGACGTCTTCACCGCGCGCGACGCCCTGGGCTGGACCTATCAGTTCTGGCAGGCGGAGCGGAAGGACGCGGTCAACAAGAGCGGCGTGAAGATCGGGGCCGACGAGCTGCCCGCCGTGACGCAGCTCTTCACCGAGCGCTATATGGTGCTGTTCCTGCTGCACAACACCGTCGGCGCGTGGCGCGCGGGCCGGCTCCTGGCGGCGCAACCGGAACTCGCCGCGATTGCCGCGAGTGAGGAGGAGTTGCGGCAGGCGGTGCGCCTGGAAGCGGGTGGGGGCTACGACTTCTCGTACCTGCGATTCGTCCGTGAGGCGCGGGACGGAGACGAAGCGGAGCAACCGACGGGGCCCTGGCGGCCGGCGGCCGGTCGCTTCGAGGGCTGGCCCCGCACGGCGGCCGACCTCCGCGTGTTCGATCCCTGCTGCGGCAGCGGTCACTTCCTGATCGAGTGCCTCGATCTGCTGGTCCGCCTGCGCATGGAGGAGGAACCGCTCGTACCGGGCGACGCGATCGACGCCGTGTTGCGGGACAACCTGTTCGGCCTGGAGATCGATCCGCGCTGCACGCAGATTGCCGCCTTCAACCTGGCGTTAACCGCGTGGACCTGGCCCGATGCGGGCGGCTATCGGCGCCTGCCGGCCTTGAATCTCGCCTGTTCCGGATTGGCGCCCAACGCCCCCCGCGACGAGTGGACCCGGTTGTCGGACGACGCGGCCGAGGCCGGAGGACTGCCCCCGAAGCGCGACCTGCTCGGCGTCGAGGACACGCTGATGTCCGCGCCGCTGCGCAACAGCCTCGGCGCGCTGCACGACCTCTTCGCCCAGGCCCCGGTGCTCGGCTCGCTCATCGATCCGCACATCGTGGAGGCGGATCTCTACCAGCACGACTACGAGTCGGTGCGCGTGCTGCTGGGTGCCCTGCTGGACCGGGAACGCGGCAGCGACGAGCAGACCGAGCGCGCCGTGGCGGCCCAGGGGATGGCGCGCGCCGCGGAGCTGCTGGCCGGCCGCTATCACCTGGTCATCACCAACGTGCCCTACCTTGCGCGCGGCAAGCAGAGCGACGTGCTGAAGCAATTCGCCCAGGACCGGCACACGGCTGCGAAAGCCGATCTCGCCACGTTGTTCGTCTCGCGGATCTTCGGCTGGCTCGACAAGCATGGCGTGCAGGCGGTGGTGACGCCGCAGAACTGGCTGTTCCTGACGAGCTACAAGAAGCTCCGCGAGAAGCTGTTGAAACGGCGGACGTGGAACTTGGTTGCTCGGCTGGGGCCGGGCGCGTTCGAGACGATTGGCGGGCATGTCGTGAACGTCGCGTTGAACGTGTTGTCCGCGGACAGGCCGGCACGTGACTGGCGGATGGCGGGTATAGATGTATCTGCGCTGCGCGACGCACGCGCGATCCCGGTGAAGGAAAAAGCAGCACTTCTCCGTGGTACAGCGCGAGATGGCAGGGCCACAATAGTATCGCAG
>WTGR01000851.1 GCA_011523485.1 Acidobacteriota bacterium | reverse complement strand
CCGCGCGCCTGCTCGGTCACGACCTGACGGTCCGCTCGACGCCGGTGCGGACCAGGCCGGCGAGCCCGGTCATGAGCCTGGCCAGCCACACCGGCGTCGAGCGGACCGTCAGGTCGTGACCGAGCAGGCGCGCGGTCTGCTGCAGCAACTGACGCTGCGTGAGGATGGTCGGACCTACCATGGCGCGGATCCGGACGCCGGCGCCCGACTCCCCGCAGTAGCCCAGGATGGCGCGGCACAGATCGTCGACGTCGAGCGGGCGCAGCCGGTGCGATCCGCCGCCCAGGACGCGGGTGGACCGGCCGGCCGCGGTGCGCAGCAGCGAGCGCCCGCCGGCCGTTGCGGGGCCCAGCAACAGCGGGGTGCGGATGATCGTGGCCTTGAGGCCGGAACCGATCACCAGGCGTTCCGCTTCTCCCTTGGAGCGGAAGTACCCGTTGGCCGACCGCGGATCCGCCCCCAGGGAGCTGACGAGCACGATGTGGCGCACCCCCGCCGACTGCGCCGCGGCGACCAGCGCCCGCGTGCTCTCGACGTTGCCGGTCCGGTAGCTCGTCGTCCGGCTCTCGAAGAGAATGCCCGCCAGATGCACGACGCAGCCGGCGCCGGTCAGCGCCTCCACGAGGCGTTCGGGTTGCTCGTAGGCGACGACGCGGGACGTGATGCGCGGCGAGCGGGGCAGGCCTTCCAGCGCCGCCTCCCGCCGCACCAGGGCCACCGCGCGCACCGTGTCCCGACCGGCGATCTGCGCGAGCAGCGCCTTGCCGACCGCGCTGTTGGCCCCGGTGATCGCGACCGCGCCGCCACCGACATGTTCGTTCACCGCGGCGTCCAAAAAAAGACCTCCCAGGTGCTGAGCGGCTCGGCCTGGCCCTGAATCATGCCGCCCGACGGGCCCGCGTCCATGCGCATGCCGTTCTTCCCGCCGTAGGCCTCGAGCAGCGGCAGGCGGTCGTCGCCCAGGATCTCGGTCGCCCGCATGGCATAGGTGGCGTCGCCGATCCGCAGCCAGCCGTCCGGATTCGCCCGCGCCTGGCGCGCCCAGTAGCCGCCGTCGGGCCGGGTCGCGGTGATCACGCCGTCCTCGGCGCCGGCGTAGACGACGTTGACGACGAACGGGGGAAAGCCGCCCGTCTTGAGCTGGATCACGCGCTCGTCGTCCACCGTGCGCCAGTCGGCCGGCGGCGGCGTCGGGACCCCGCCGATTCGCACCCCCGCGACCCGGTTCCAGGGCGTCATGAAGACGTACACGAGCACCATGATCGCGGCGACCGCGGCCAGCGTGATGCTCTCGATTTGTCTGTCCGTCATTGCAGTCTCCCGTCTGCCGGCACGCGTACGCCGCGGCGGCCGAATCCGGCGCGCTCCGCCGCGTCGGCTCATGCTATGGTAGGCGATCAACAGGGAATCCGTATCGACTGTGGAGGTCTTGCGATGACACGTGGACGATCGACGACGAGGCTGGCGCTGATCGCGCTGGGCGGACTGCTGGCCCTGCCGGCCCTGGCCCTGGCGCAGGACGATGCGCCGCGGACCGACTGGGGCGCGCCGGATCTGCAGGGAATCTGGGACTTCCGGACCATCACCCCGATGGAGCGGCCCGAGGATCTGGGCGACAAGGCGTTCCTGACCGAAGAGGAAGCGGCCGAGCGGGAGCGGCGAGCGGTCGAGCGCGACATCGAGCTCTGGGAGGCGGACGCCCGCCGCACCGAGGCCGGCGGGAGCGTCGGCGGCTACAACAACTTCTGGATGGACCGGGGCACGCGGGTCATCGGCACCCGGCGCACCTCGCTGATCATCGATCCGCCGAACGGCCGTCTGCCCGAGATGACCGAGGCGGGCGAGGCGCGCCGCGCCGACGGCCGCGGCTCGTTCAGCGATCGGATCCAGAATTCCTACACCGACTTCAGCAATGCCGACCGCTGCCTGATGGGCTTCAACGCCGGACCGCCGATCACGCCGGGCGGCTACAACCAGAACGTGCAGATCTTCCAGACCCCGGACGAGGTCGTGTTGCTCACCGAGATGGTGCACACGGTGCGCGTGGTGCCGATCGACGGACGTTCGGATCTCGATGAAGACCTCGCGCAGTGGTCCGGCGTCTCCCGCGGCCGTTGGGAAGGCGACACCCTCGTGGTCGAGACCGCCAACTTCGACGTCGACCGCAACTGGCGGGGCGCGAGTGCGGAGATGCGTCTCGAGGAGCGCTTCACCCGCGTCGACGGCGACACCCTGGAGTACGAGTACACCGTGACCGACCCCGAGACCTGGACAGCGCCGTGGACGGTCAACCTGCCGATGGTGCGCAGCGACCTGCCGCTGTTCGAGTACGCCTGCCACGAGGGCAACTACTCGATGGAGACGATGCTTACCGGCGCGCGGGCCGACGAAGCTGCCGCCGCGGCGGCCAAGTAGGGCGGCGACCTCACGCTCCGGGCGCCCGGACCACCTTCCGGGCGCCCACCTTCCCTGCGTTCCTGCCAGCATGAGCGACGTCCGGCCGGACTGGGACGATCTGTTTCGGCGCGCCCGGGCGGTGGCCCGCCATGCCTACGCCCCCTACTCGGGCTACTACGTGGGGGCCGCCGGGCTCGTCGACGACGGCCGCGTCGTCGAGGGCTGCAACGTCGAGAACGCATCCTACGGGCTTGCGCTCTGCGCCGAATGCTCGCTCGTCTGCGCGCTGCACTCCAGTGGCGGGGGCAGGCTTCTCGCCGTGGCTGTCGTGGCCGGAAGAAACCTCGACGATCTGCAGCCGGGCAAGCCGTGCGGGCGGTGTCGACAACTGTTGTTCGAAGCGGGCGGAGGAACCCTGCTCGTCAACGAACATCACGCGCTGCGCGACATGCTTCCCGACGCTTTCGGACCGGACGAGATTCGTTGACCGGCCGTGCGGCGCCGACCCCGATTCACGCGTCGCAGCCGCGCGGGGCTACGGGATGTCGATGGCCACCAGCGTCAGGTCGTCGTCGAGCGTGAGCGTCGGCCGGCCGGTCCACCGCCGGACCTTTTCGAGCAGGTAGTCGGCCCAGCTTTCGAGGTCGGCGTCGGGCCGCTCGCGGAGCGTGCTCTTGACCTGCTCGACGGAAAAGTGGCGGCCGCTGGGGGAGGCGGCCTCGGTCACGCCGTCGGTGTAGAACAGGAGCCGGTCGCCCGGCTCGAGCGCCATCCGCGTTGCGCCGTAGCGCTCGTCGGCCAGAAGGCCGATGGCGGCGTCGGCGATTCCGATCTCGCGCACGGTAGAGGCGCCGCGACGCCGGAGCAGGGGCGGCGGGTGGCCGGCGTTCGCGATCGAGATGCGTCCCGCCTGCGTATCCACGACGGCGTACACGACGGTGACCAGGTGCGCGTCGAGCTGATCGTGCAGCCGCTGGTTGATCTCGTGTACGACCTCGGCCGGGTCGTCGGCGATGCGCGACTGCGCGGCAGCGGCGGTTTTCAGCATCGACGCTATCAGGGCCGCCGGAATGCCGTGACCGGTGACGTCGGCCACCAGGACTGCAAAGCGATGCTCGTCGATCGGGACGAAGTCGTAGAAGTCCCCGCCCACGGCTTCCATGGGGATATAGCGGACCGCGTGCCGGCACGTGCTCGGATGGACGCTCTCGGGCGGCAGCAGCGACTGCTGAATCTGGCGGGCGGTCCGGAGCTGCGTGGAGAGCGTGCCGAGCTGGCGCTGGTTGGCCCGGGCGCGCAGCAGGATGGAGTAGCCGAGACCGGCCATGAACGCCAGGACCCCCAGGGGTCTGGCGCGCGCCGTCCACTCGAGGACCCCGGCGGTGACCAGCACGTCGTGGATCGTGCAGAGCACCACGATTCCGAAACCGTAGAGGACGTACACGTCCTCGGGGCGGGTCTTGAGCGACCCGGTGACGAGGTTGACGACCAGGACGACGCGATAGACCACGACGAGGACGCCGTAGGGCTCCATCGAGTGGCCGGGATTCGCGGTGTACAAGTCGACGGCCGTCGCGACGACGGCGAAGACGAGGTGGAACTGCCATATGCGGCGGAACGAGTTCCACAGTCCGGAGCCCCAGTACTGCTCCAGAAAGATGTAGGCGGCGGCCGAGACGAAGTACAGACAGATGGGACCGCTGTAGTCGAAGACGGCGTCGGGCAGGCCGGAGGCGAGGCGGACCGCTTCGATGTCGCCGAGGGCACGGATGCCGTGCAGCAGAATGGCCGCGCCGAAGGCGGGCACCTCGTAGGAGCGGGCGGAACGGAAAGCCGCCCCCAGCACGACGAGGGCGAGTCCGGTCGAGAAGAGGATCGTCCCGTAGGCGATCTCCACGATTTCCGCCGTCAGGGGCTGCGTCTCTGCCACGTGGTCGCGCCTATGGTAGTCGAGGCTGAACGGAGCCGGATTGCAGGGTGGCCGTCCGGGATGCCGGCGCGGGTGCGGAAGCGCGGTTCGGGCGGACCCGCAGGTTCAGCCGTCGATGGCCGCGAGAGCGTCGTTGCGGGTGCCGTAGATGTCGATGACGCGGTGGATGCCGGAGATGCGAAAGACCTCGGAGACGTGCGGCTTGAGGTTGCACAGGGCGAAGCGCCCCTGGCGTGCCCGCAGCGCCTTGGCGGCGATCAGGACGATTCGGAGGGCGGAGCTGCCGACGAAATCGAGGTGATCGAAGTCCAGGGCCAGCCGGGTGGCGCCCTTGCCGAGATGGACCATTACCTGCCGTTCGAAATCGGCGGTCGAGGCGGTGTCCAGCCGTCCCCGCGGCGTGAGGATGAGCGTCTCCCTCTCGTGGTGTTGGCGAGCTCGAACAAGTGATCATTTCTGAAGTGCCGTCGACTGGGCTTG
>WTGR01000624.1 GCA_011523485.1 Acidobacteriota bacterium | reverse complement strand
CTCGATTCCAGCGCCGCCGCCGCCCGCGTCGGCCCGAAGAGCAGCCGGCCCGCCTCGCCGAAGAGATCCGCCACCCCCTGCGCCAGCGGCAGCTCGGGCCCGACGACGGTCAGATCCGCGCCCTCGGCCGCCGCGAGCGCGAGCAGCGCCCGCGGCTCGGAGACGTCCACCGGCGCCACGCGTACGGCGGCCTCCCGAGCGATGCCCGCGTTGCCGGGAGCGCAGACCACCCGGTCGACGGCGGTGTCCGCCGCCAGCGCCCTGACGAGCGCGTGCTCGCGAGCGCCCCCCCCGACAACCAGCACGTTCACGGGCGCAACTCCCTGTCATGACGAAGCCCGTTCGCGGCGCTTCGACCGGCCGGCGCTCCTCCCCTGGCGGCCGCGGTCCGCCGGTTGACGCCGGAGAAGCATTCAACCTATTCTGAGCGTTTGCGATCCGACGCGGTGAGCCTAGCATACGCGCCGGTTTCGCCAGACCGATCCGCGAGACATCCGGATCGACGGAGGGGGTGAATCGAACGTGGCAGAGGTCCGAGTCCAGGAAAACGAGTCGATCGAGAGCGCCCTCCGTCGTTTCAAGCGGAAGGTCCAGCAGGAAGACATCATCAAGGACATCAAGAAGCACTCCTTCTACCTGAAGCCGGGCGACAAGCGGCGCGCCAAGCAGGCGCTCGCGAGAAAACGCTCCCGGAAGAAGATGCGGCGGGACGCCGACTGACCGCCGGAGCGGCGCACGCGCGTCGTTGACACCGGCGAGGGCGCGTGTTAGCTTTTCGGGGCTTTCGGCGCAGTCAACAGCCTTCCCGGCAACAGCGGCCACCAGACCGAAGTGAGCCGTCCGGGCATCGCCAAACCGGGGAGTCGGGGGTAGTAGCAGCCATGCAGATCGAAGAGCGGCAGGTCGGCGACGTGATGATTCTGGACTTGGCGGGCAAGTTGACGATTGGGGAAGGCGACGAGCTGCTGAAGGACAAGATCAACAGCGTGATCCACCAGGGACACCGGAAGCTGGTGCTGAATCTCGCCGATGTGCCCTACGTCGACAGCGCCGGGCTCGGACAGATGGTCAGCACGCTTCACACCGTCAAGCGGCAGGGCGGAGCGCTCAAGCTGCTGAACCTGACCAAGCGCATCGAGGACCTGCTGTCCATCACGAAGCTGCTGACCGTGTTCGACTCCTACGAGAACGAGCGGGAGGCGCTCGACAGCTTCTCCTGATCGGCGGGGTGCCCGCCGATAACGCAACGAGCTCACCCAGGCCAAGCCGCGGCATTCTCCTGCGCCGCGGCGGTCGGCCATCCCACGGGGACAGATGGCCGAGTTCAACATCCGATCCGATGCCGTCGATGTCGAGCAGATCATGGAGCAGATCCGCGCCCGCCTGCGTGAGAAGCGGGGTGTGGACTACACCGAGGACCAGATCCGCGAGCTCGCGAGCGTGAAGCTCGACCGCTTTCTCGACCCGCGCAACGTCCGCTCCGATCTGCTCGAGCACTACCGCAAGCAGCGCGGCGCTTCAACGGACTCGGAGTCGCTCGCGGCGGGGGAGCCCTTCGAGCCGGTCGCCGTACCCCCGTTCGAGCCCGACGACGTCTACCGATCCTCCCGCGGCGGCATCGGCGGCATCCTGCGGGGGATTCGGCGCCTGCTGCGCCCCGTGCTGAAGCTGTTCATCAACCCGGGCCCGATGCTGGAGGCGGTTCGGGCGCTCTCCGTGCACGCGGACAGCACCGGCCGGACGTTGTCGCGAGCGCTGAAGGTGAATCAGGAGAGAAACCAGGCGCGCGCGGAGCTCGACGTCCTGACCTACGAAGTGCTGAACAACCTGGTCGTCGAGATGACCAGGCTGGCCATCGATCTGAAGAACCACAAGATGCGGGTCGAATCGGTCGCCGCCCGCCTCGATTTCGACGAGCGGCGGTCTCGCGCGCTCGAGGAGATCGTGCAGTTCCGAACTTCCGGCGCGTCCGGCGAGGCTTCGCGGACGGCCGACGCCGCGGAACCCCCCGGCAGCGGCAGCGGCAGTGGCGGAGAGCCTGGCCCGGAGAAGAAGCGGCGGCGGCGGCGGCGCGGACGACGCCGTTCCGGAAACGGCGCCGCCGCCTCGGGCGAGACCGCGGACGGCGCACCCGGCGGCGAGACGGCGAACGGCGACCAGCCGGCATCGGCCGCGGGCAGCGGCGACACGCCGGCCGCGACCGACGTCGAACCGGAAACCGGCACGACGCGTGAGCCGGGCGGCGAACCGGCCGGCGACGACACCTCCGAATCGTGAAACTCGCGGTCGTCGTACAGCGCTACGGCGCCGACATCAACGGCGGGGCCGAGTTGCACGCGCGCTACATCGCGGAGCGGCTCTCCCGTCATGTGGACGTCCAGGTCCTCACCAGTTGCGCGCGGGACTACATCACCTGGCGCAACGAGCTCGATCCGGGTGACGACGTGGTCAACGGCGTCCCCGTGCGCAGGTTTCCGGTGCGCCGGGAGCGCGACCCCGACGACTTCGGCCGCCGGTCGCACCAGGTCTTCGAAGAGCGGCACTCGATCCGCGACGAGCTGGACTGGCTCGACTCCGAAGGACCGACCAGCCCCGCGCTGATCGCCCACCTGCAGCGCGCCGCGGCGACCTGCGACTTCATCGTGTTCTTCAGCTATCGCTACTACCATGCGTACCACGGCGTCCGCGCGGCCTCGTCGCGAGCCGTGCTCGTCCCGACCGCCGAACGCGATCCGGCGCTCGGGCTCGCGACCGCCGCGCGCACGTTCAGGAACGTACGCGCCCTCATGTACAACTCGCACGAGGAACGGGCGCTCATCCGCGGGGTGTCGGACAACCGGCACGTCCCGGGCGTGATCGTGGGCGTGGGCTCCGACGTCCGCGAGGACGCGACCGCGGCGCGATTCCGGGCGCGGAGGGGGATCACGGGGCGCTTCGTCCTCTACGTGGGACGGATCGACGAGAACAAGGGCTGCGCCGAGCTGTTCGACTACTTCAGCCGCTACGCCGGCCAGGTCTCCCGGCGGCTGCAACTGCTGCTCGTCGGCAAGCCGGTGATGGCCGTTCCTTCGCACGAACGGATCCGCCACCTCGGGTTTCTGTCCGACGAGGAGAAGTACGACGCGCTGGCCGCCGCCGACGCGCTGCTGATGCCGTCCTACTACGAAAGCCTGTCGATGGTCACCCTCGAGGCCTGGGCCATGCGCATCCCCGTGCTGGCCAACGGCCGCTGCGACGTGCTGCGGGGCCAGGTCATCCGCGCGAACGCCGGGCTGTACTACGAGTCGTACGACGAGTTCGCCGAGGCGCTGAAGCTCCTGGAGACGAATCGCGGCCTGCGCCGCGTGCTGGGCGCGAACGGGCGCGCGTACTTCGAGCGGCACTATACCTGGGACGTCGTCGAGAACAAGTACCTCGCGATGCTGGAGCGTCTGGCGCGAGCGGACGGGGACGGCTACCGGGCGCGGCGCGAACCGGAACCGGGCTGGCTGCGCCGACGCCGGCGCGTGCTGCCGCCGGCGCGCGAAGTGGTCGACAGGCTGCCGGTGGGGCCCGCGGCCGCGACGTGGGAGGCCGGGGAGGCAGCGGTTCCCGATGGCGGCGCGCCCCGGGCGGGCGAACGATGACGGGACAGGGCGTCGCCGTCCACCAGGTCCTGGCGACGCTCGGCTACGGCGACGCCATCGGCAACGAGGCCCTCGGGATTCAGCGCGTCCTGCAGGACGCGGGCTACCGGTCGCGGATCTACGTGGAGACAGCGGATCCGCGGCTGGAAGACCGGACCGAGGACTATCGTTGCCTGGTCGACGACAGCCACCCGGACAACATCCTGATCCATCACTTCTCCATCGGCTCCCGCGCCTCGCGGGTCGCGTTCGCGTTGCCGGATCGGATGATCCTCGTCTATCACAACATCACGCCCGCCCACTATTTTCTCGATGCCCGCCCCTTCATCGCCAGGCAGTGCTACACCGGCCGGCGCGAGCTCGGCGCCTACGCCGCGCGCTGCGACCTGGCGCTCGGAGACTCGGAATTCAACCGGGTCGAGCTCGACGCACTCGGATTTCCCCGCACCGGCGTCCTGCCGGTCGTGCCGGACTTCTCCCACCTGGACGTCACGCCGCACCCGTGGCTGGCGCGGCAGTTCGACGACGATTCGACGAACATCCTCTTCGTGGGCCGGATCATCCCGAACAAGCGGATCGACGACGTCATTCGCTTCTTCCACGCGTACCGCAGCCGGTACAACCCGGCGTCGCGGCTCCTGCTCGTGGGCTCCCACACGCTGTTCGACGACTACCGCGCCTCGATCGCCCATCTCATCCGGCGCCTCGGCATCCCGAACGTGCACCTGGTCGGTCACGTGACGAACGAGGAGCTGACCGCGCTCTACGACGTCGCCGACCTCTTCCTCTCGGCCAGCGAGCACGAGGGATTCTGCGTCCCGTTGATCGAGGCGTTCCACAAGCGGATCCCGGTGATCGCCTTCGCGGCGGCGGCGGTTCCCGCGACGATGGACGGCGGAGGCATCCTCTACGAGCACAAGGATCCCAGGCACGTGGCGGCGCTGATCAACGCCGTGCTCACCGACCCGACCCTGGAAGACGAAGTCCTCGCGTCGCAGGACGAGGCGCTCGACCGGCTGCGCGCACGGGATTTCGCCGGCACGCTGCTCGGATTCGTCGAGCGCGTTCGCGCGGCGCCGCGCCTGCCGCCGTGCCGCGTGGCCCCGGACTTCTGGAAGCAGCTCGATCTCTACGAGCGCCTCGAGGAGCTGAAGATCTTCAGGCCGTCGGTATTCCGTGCGCTTCCCGAGTCGCACGGCGGCCGGGAGTCGCCGCGGGTCGTGTCCCTGGACTCGACGGGATGACGGGGATGCGGCTTTGGTGATCAACCAGTGGCTGCCGGCGGCGCACCGCGGAGACGCGGTCGGCGACAGCGCGCGCGGCGTCCGCGATCTGTTGCGGCGCAAGGGCCACGAAGCGGAGATCTTCGCCCTGTCGATCGACGCCGATCTCGGCGATGAAATTCGCCCTTTCACCGATCCGGCGGCCGGTCGCGGCGACATCACGGTGCTGCACTTCGCCGTGCCCTCGCCGCTGACCGAGGCGCTGACCACGCTGCGGGGACGGCGGGTGCTCCAGTACCACAACATCACGCCGGCGCATTTCTTCGCGCGGTACGACGCGGGCATCTTCGGCATCGCCGCCCGCGGCCGGACCGAGCTGCAGACGCTGCCGGGCCGCATCGACCTGGCGCTCGGCGATTCCGAGTACAACCGCCGCGAGCTGGCGGCCCTGGGATTCTCCAGGACCGGCGTGATGCCGATACTGGTCGACACCGAGCGGCTCACGAGCGCCCCGCGCCTGCCCGCCCTGGAGAGCACGCTCGAGGACGGCCCGACCAACATCCTGTTCGTGGGACGCATCGCCCCCAACAAGAAGCTGGAAGACCACATCAGGCTCGCCGAGCACTACAAGCGCTACGTCGACTCCGACTATCGTTTCATCTTCGTCGGCCGGACGAACGCGGTGCCGCGCTACCACTCGACCCTGCTCGCGCTCCTCGCCGAGTACGACATGCCGCCCGGACGATTCGTCTTCACCGGACAGGTGCCCGACGTCGACCTCGCGGCCTACTACCGCACGGCGAGCGCCTACGTCTCGCTCAGCGAGCACGAGGGGTTCTGCGTGCCGCTGGTCGAGGCCATGGCCACCGGCGTGCCGATTCTGGCTTACGGCGCGGCGGCCGTCCCGGAGACGCTGGGAGGCGCCGGCATCTGCTTCACGCCCAAGGACCTGGAGCGCGCCGCCGAGCTGCTCGGGCTCCTGGTGTACGATGACGAGTTGAGATCGTCGGTAATCGCCGGTCAGAAGCAACGATTGGCCGACTTCAGCACGGCGCGCACCGCCCGCGCCCTCGACCGGATGATCGAGTCACTGTCCGCGTGAAGATCGCCTTCATCGTCCAACGGTACGGGACCGAGATCATCGGCGGTTCCGAGTATCTCTGCCGGCTCGTGGCGGAACGGCTCGCCGCGCGGCACGACGTCGAGGTCCTGACCACATGCGCCCGCGACTACGTCACCTGGGCGAACGAGTACCCCGAGGGCGCCGATCGCATACGCGGCGTGACCGTGCATCGCTTCCCCAACGATCGGGCCCGTGACCTCGAGAGCTTCAACGAGTACTCGGACTGGATCTACTCCAACCCGCACGGCGCCGACGACGAGCTCGAATGGCTGAAGCGACAGGGTCCCTGGTGCCCGGCCCTGATCGAGCATCTCGAGCGGCGCCACACCGGGTACGACGCGCTGATCTTCTTCACCTACCTCTACGCGCCGACCGTGCTCGGGTTGCGCGTGGATCCACGACGCAGCATTCTGGTGCCGACGGCGCACGACGAGCCCGCGATTCGACTCGGCATCTACCGCGACGTCTTCGGCTCGCCGGCCGGCATGGCCTACAACACCGACGTCGAGCGGGCGTTCGTGCGGAGCCGTTTCCGCGTCGGCGCCGTGGCGGAGGCGACGGTCGGCTGCGGCGTGGACCTGCCGCCGCAGTTCACGACCGACGTCGAGGAACCGGATCCGGACGAGTCGACCATCGAGCCCGAAGTCGATCCGCGACGCGCGAGCGCCGCCGCGTTTCGGCGGCGGCATCGGCTCTACGAGCCCTTCGTCCTGTACGGCGGCCGCATCGATCCGGGCAAGGGCTGCGAGGAGCTGATCGCGCACTTCAGCAGCTACGCGGACAGCCGGGGAGACGCGGTCCTGGCCCTGATGGGCGTCAAGTTGATGCGGATTCCGGAAGCCCCGTTCATCCGGTTCGCGGGCCTGCTGCCGGAGGCCGAACGCCTCGAGGCGCTGCAGGCGGCCACGGTGGTGGCCGTGCCGTCGCCCTACGAGAGCCTGTCCCTGCTCGCCCTCGAGGCGTTCGCGGTGGGCACCCCGGTGCTCGCCAACGCGCGCAGCGAGGTCGTGCGCGAGCACTGCCAGCGCAGCAACGCAGGTCTCTACTACGCCGATCGCGACGAGTTCGTCGAGTGTCTCACGCTGTTGCTCGGGGATGCGAACCTGCGCGAGGCGCTCGGTCGCAACGGGCAGGAATACGTCCGGGCCCACTACGAGTGGGACGTCATCCTGCGCAAGTACGATCAGCTCATCGAGGGCGTGGCCGCGGAACGCCCGGTCCGCGCGCGGCGCTCGCGCAGCCCGCGGGGCGGAGGCCGCGGCAAACCGAGAGCGGCGCGGAAACGATAGACGGGCCTCAGTCGGCGCGGCTCAGACGCCTGTCGAACGCCTCCACCAGGTCGGACATCAAGGGGGCGGACCGTGAGCCCGCCGGTCCGGGATCGGTACTGCCCGCGGCGGCGGTGCGGGCCCGGGCGGAAGCGGCGGCGCCGGCGCGAGACGCGCGCGCCCGTATTCCGTGGCGCTTGATCATCTCGTTGAGCGTCGTCGGTTTGACCCGCAGCAACTCCGCGGCGCGCTTCTGCACCCCCCCGGCCGCCTCGAGCGCGCGGACGATCAACCGCACTTCCATGCTGTCGATGATCTTGCGGAAGGGAATGCCGTCCGGCGGCATGTCGAAGTGCGGCAGTTGGAACGACGGCGACGCCTTGACGACGTCGGGAACCAGCTCGGGGCCGATCTGGCGCTTGACCGTCAGCACCGCCGCCCGCTCGATCACGTTCTCCAGCTCCCGCACGTTGCCGGGCCAGTGGTACGCCTCGAGAAGCTGCATGGCGTCCGGCGTCAGCTCCAGATCGGGCTTGTTGTTCTCCTTGCCGTACTTCGTGAGGAAGCTCCGCGCCAGCAGCGGCACGTCCTCGATACGCTCGCGCAGGGGCGGCAGATCGATCGCGATCACATGGAGCCGATAGTACAGATCCTCCCGGAACGATCCGTCCTCGACCATCTGCTGCAGGTTCACGTTCGTGGCGGCGATGATCCGGACGTCCACCTTGATGGTGTCGAGGCCCCCCAGACGCCGGAACTCGCGCTCCTGGATCACCCGCAACAGCTTCGCCTGGGTTTCGAGCGGAACCGTCCCGATCTCGTCGAAGAAGATGCTCCCGTTGTCGGCCATCTCGAACAGCCCCTTCTTGGCGCTGACCGCCCCGGTGAAGGCGCCCTTGACGTGCCCGAAGAGATTCGATTCCAGCAGGTCCGGAGGCAGGCTGCCCGAGTTGACGGTGACGAACGGCCGCCCGGCGCGCGGCGAGTTGGCGTGGACGGCGCGCGCCACGAGCTCCTTGCCCGTACCGCTCTCCCCGGAAACGAGAATGGTGGCGCGGCTCGGCGACGCCTGCGCGATGATCTCGAAGACGCTCCGGATACGTGGACTGTGACCGATGATGTCGCTGAACCGTCCCGCCTGCGCCCGGAGGTTCTGGCGCAGCACGCGGTTCTCGCTCATCAGCCGCTGCTGCGCCACGGCGTTGCGCACGACGAGCAGCACGTCGTCGTTCTTGAACGGCTTCTCGATGAAGTCGAAGGCGCCCCGCTTGAACGCCTCGCGCGTGTTCTTCGACGTGCCGAAAGCGGTAATCATGATCACCGGGGGCGCGTCGTCGAGCCGCCCGATCTCCTCGAGGACCGCGAGCCCGTCCTTTCCCGGCATCATGACGTCCAGCAGCACCGCATCGAACGTTCCCGCCCGCGCCAGCTCCAGACCCTCCTGTCCCGACTCGGCGAGCCGTATGCGGCACCCCTGGCGCTCCAGCAGGGAGTGGAGGATCTCCCGCATGATCGCTTCGTCGTCGACGACCAGGAGCGAAGCTCCGTCCAGCATGCAACAGCCTCGTGATTCAGTGGGCGGCCTCGGTGGCCGGCGCCCGGTCGGGGACGGCGAGCGGCAGCGTCAGCATGAACCGCGTCCCGTGCCCGGGCCGGCTCGCGCACGCGATGGTCCCCTGATGTTCCTGCACGACGCCGTAGGTCACCGACAATCCGAGGCCGGTTCCCCGACCGACGGCCTTGGTCGTGAAGAACGGATCGTATATCCGTGAGAGGTGCTCCGGCGAGATGCCGGAACCCGTGTCGGCCACCTCGATGACGGCGCTCTCGCCCTCCACCCGGCTGCTCACCGTCAACCATCCGCCGCTCGGCATCGCGTCGCGGGCATTGAGAAACAGGTTGAGAAAAACCTGCTGCATCTTGAACTCGACGCCGCGAACCACCGGCGGAGGAGCGGCCAGCTCGCGCCGCACCTTGATGTTGCCGGCTTCGAACTGATGCTCGAGCAGCACCAGGACGTCGCCGACCACCACGTTGATGTCGACCGGCCCGGTCGTATCCGTGCGACCCGGCCGCGCGAGATTCAGCAACCCGTTGACGATCCGGGCCGCCCGGAACGTCTGCCGTTCGATCTTTTCCAGGAGCCGCGTCCGCGGATCCTCGGGATCCGCATCCTCGAGCAGCATCTGGGTAAAGCTCGAAATCCCGGTCAGCGGCGTGTTGACCTCGTGTGCGACGCCGGCGGCGAGCAACCCGATGGAGGCCATCTTCTCGGAGAGCTGCAACTGCTCTTCGAGCTGTACGCGGGCCGTGCTGTCGACCACGATGAGCATCGTCCCGTTGACCCGGCCGCTCGGCGTCAACAGGGGCGCGGTGGCGGCCTTCACCCGCAACCGCCGTTGCTCGCCGTGGCGGGAGAGCAGCGGCACGCGGTAGAGCGCGGCCCCCGCCGGTCGTTCCGCCCGTGCGGCGTTCAAGCGGCCGACGAAATCCGGGTCGAACATCTCGTTCAGCGATCTGCCGATCGCCTCCGCGCGGGGCACGCCGTGCAGGCGCTCGAACCCGGCGTTCCAGCGCAGGATCCGATCGTCGAGATCCAGCACGGCAAGTCCGTCGCTCAGCGACTCGATGATGTCCTCGCTGAACTGCCGCAGGCGGTCGAGCTCGCCCGCCTTCTCCCGCAGCCGGCCGTAGAGGCGCCCGTTCTCCAGCGCGGTCGCCGCCTGTCCGGCCACCGCGGCCAGCAACGCCATGTCCTCGCTGCTCAGGGGCTGGCCGCTGCCCTTGCGACCCAGGGCCATCACCGCGATGGTCCCCTCTTCGGAGATGCACGGCACGAAGTAGTACAGACCCTGGTCCTGCCAGAACGCCGCGTCGGCGGCCGTGCTTTCCCAGCGGTCGCCCGGGTCGTCGAGCAGTGCGGCCTGCCGGCCGACCATCCGCTGTCCGATGCTCGAGGCGCGAGACAGAACCGGTGGCGGCGCGTCGAACCCGACCCACCGAATCGGACCGAAATCATCGTCCGCGAATCCGGTCTCGCCGCCGGCCGGATCGCGACCGAGCAGCAGCACCATCCGGTCGAGCCCGAGCGTCTCCGCGACCCGGCCGACCAGCCGTTCGCTCAGCCGCTCGAGGTCCAGATCGGAATTCAGATCGCGCGCGAATCGGGTCAGAGCGCGGCGATAGTCGAACCGCTCCCGATAGTAGGCGCGGTCGAGCATCGTCTGAATGGCCCTCTTTACCGGCCCCGCCAGCAGCACGACGACCGCCGTCGCCAGCAGGGCGATGGTCGAGCTGTGCTCATCGGCCTCGTCGAGGAACACCTCCGTGGCCAGACGCTCCAGCCCGAGATAGATGACGACCATCGCCGCCACGACCGCCGCCCAGCCGACGCTCCGCTTGACGATGACCTCGACGTCGCGGAGGCGGTAGCGGACGATCGCGGACGCGAAGGCCAGTGGAATCAGGCCGAGAGGGACGGCGGTCAGCTCGATTGCGCCGGCTGGATCGAAACCAAGCGCGTAGGGTATCGCGTACGCCAACGTGAAGGGCAGGCCGCCGAGCACCGCACCCGACACGATCCAGCGAAGTTGCCGCCGCGACGTGCCGGAGCTCACGCGGCGGAGTCCGGCGACCATCGCCCCGAGCCCCCCCAGCGTGCACGCCGCCAGGTAGAAGTGCTGCAGGCTCCAGACCCGCTCGACAACCTGCAGGAAGCCTGTCCCGCCCTGCGGACCGACCACGGCCGACGCCTGCATGAAGCCGAGCACGACCGCCGGCGCGTACACGAGGGGCAGGACGGCATGCCCGAACCGGCGGCGAAGCCGGCCCGGGGTACGCTCCGGAAACACCAGGGCGAAGTGCATGAAGAGCGGGGCCAGCAACAGGATGGCCACTTCGTCCGCCCAGAAGAAGATCCAGTCCAGACGGTCGTGCCGACCGGTGTACGAGAACGCGAACACACCGAAGAACGCGACGGTCAACCAGAAGAAATGGAGCGATGCTTGATGTCCCGGTCGCTGGACCCGGACCGCCGCGCCGACGAGCAGACCGAGCAGTCCAACCAATGCAAGCACGAAGTAGGTGGGCAGCGAGACCTCGGCGGTCCTCTCCAGCGAAACGGTGTGCAGCCGCTCCTGGCTGAGGCGCAGCAGCGTATAGTCGATCCGCTCCCCCTCGGCGACGGTGCGCAGCAGGCGCCGCAGGTCCGCGCGTCGCTCAATCGGCTCTCCCCGAACGGCGAGCAGCACGTCGCCCGCCTCGATCCCCGCCCGCGCCGCCGGCGAGTCCGGCTCTACCGCCGAGGAGACCAGACCGTCCGCGCTGTCCGTCCACAGGACGCCGTCGTCCACGCCCCCCCCGCCGGCGCGTACGACCGCGTTGGCCACGGCCAGACACACCAACGCGGCGACCACGCCCACGGCCAGCAGAGCGCGGCCCCACTCCCCCCGATAGCGGCGATAGCCCGCCTCGCGATCAACCCGCGTCATGACATCCGGGAACTGAACAGCTGCAAACCACGCGCCATGTCAGGAATCACAACGCAGGCGTACGCCGCGCATGCATACCGGTTCCCGAGGCGCCGCGATGGATGCAGGAAAATGGACTCCACGATCCAATACTATGGATCGTGCCGTCAACTGCCGGCGCGCCAGCGGCCAAGGGCCGCCAACCCGTTCTGCGGCGCAAGCTCCCAGCGCCGCCGAACACGTCGCGAGGCTCCGTGTTGGCCGCAGCCCCCAACGTCCCAGGAGCTCGTGCAGCAGAAGCCACTCCGAGGCCTTCTGCGGCGCAAGCTCCTAGAAGTGCACGACCAGACCGCCGACGAGTTGCCGCGGCGGATCGACAACCAGCAACTCGTCGTAGACCGACGCACCGGGAGCC
This sequence comes from Acidobacteriota bacterium, assembly GCA_011523485.1. The sequence continues at coordinate 8,025 of WTGR01000624.1, read as the reverse complement.
TGCTCGTGGAAGAGGCTGCGCAGGGCCACCAGCAACTCCCAACTGCTTCCCTCGAACGGCGCGAAGGGCAGGGCCTGCGTGACCTGCACGTCGAAGCGGGTGTCGAGACCGGAGGCTGCGCCCTCGTGAACGAGCCGCGAGAATGCCGTGCTGAAGCGGCACCGCGCGGCTACCCGCGTGGAGGTCTCGGGGATCTCGGCCTCCAGCGTCGCCGTCACGTCGTGGAAGTTCTCCCGGCCGCTTCGGAACCATTCAGCCGCCGGCTCCGTCATGCTCCCGGCCCCCGGCGGCATCCATTCCGCGCGAACGACGCGGTAGTCCACCGCGCCCCGCAGCCGCTCCTCGATCTCGTGCGTGAGGGACATTCCCCAGCCGTCCACGTCGACACCGCCGGCGGCAGTCAGATAGTAGTGCCCGCCGGACGCGGGCAGGGTGCCGAGCGGCGCATGCACGCCCGGCGCGAACATCGCCATGAGCTGACCGTCGACGGTCTGGCTGAAACGCCGCACGCCGATGACGGAGCGCTCCCCGAGATCGTGCTCGATGCCTGCTTCGACGTGCCGGACCTGCTCCGCGCGCAGATCATGGGAATCCGAGAGCGACGTGTACGTCCGTTCCGGCGGCAGCCATACGCCGTCGAGAGGCGGCAGGAACTGCTCGCCGCCGGGCGCGGTCATGTTTCGCGACAGGGCTGCCCGCACCCGGGTTCGTTCAATCGGCGACAGCGTGACGCTGGCCCGCGGGCTCAGCAGTCGCGCGTCGTCCAGGTACCCGTAGTGCGCGAGCTCGGCGCCGTAGCCGACCTCGAGGGCGGGAGAAACCGTCCACGTGTCGACCGCATCGATGCGCCCCACCTCACGGCTTGGAATGCCTGCATCGACCGGCCTGGCGCCGTCGAGGCGCAGGTCGGCGGCAGCCGCGTGCGCCTGCCGGCTGTACGAGATCGCCACCTGCACGTCGTGGTCCGGTTGCGGCGCGGCGGCGTACCAGCCGGCGATTGCCCACGAAGAGGTCTCGCCGGTCGTCATGTCGACCGTGCCCCGAAGCGCCCAGTCGGCGGGCCCCGACGGCGCCACGGACACGTAGGCCACCTGTCCGGGCCACGCGTCGGAGGGCCAGAAGAAGCTGGGTCCGGCCAGGGTCGCCCGTGTCAGAAACTGAACCTCGCCCGAGATCGGCAGCCCGGGCAGGCCCGCCAACGGAGGCTCCAGCGCCCCCCGGCCGGCCGTCCAGCGCTCGGAGACGTTGCCTGCCTCGCCCGCACCGGGAGCGCGGCCCCCGTCCGTCTGCACGAGGGACGCACCGAGCAGCCGGTCCTTGAGCACGCTGCGCCGCGCGCGGCGCAGCCGCCACATCTTCTCGGACGGCTGCCGGCCACCGGGACCCGTCAGCCCCGAGTCGGAATCCGACTCGTCCGGCGCCGAGGAGTCGGCGGCCTCTGCGGCCGCTTCCTCGGAGAACGGCGGCGAGTCTTCCCCGACGGGGACAGGCGCCATCGGAAGACTGCCGAACTGGAACGCGCCGCCCGCGAGCCGAATCTCACGGGTCTCCTCCAGGACGGATCCCCCGAGCACCAGCGGCGCGAAGAGCGCGCCGCCGGGCGTCACCTGCACGAAGCGCCGGGCGCCGGGCGGGTGCGTTCGAATCAGGTAGGGCCCTGCCGGAAGCGCATCGAAACGGAAACGCCCCGCGGAATCGGAAACGGCAAGGGAAGACCCGCCCGGGCCGGACACGGAGACGAGGACGTCCCCGGCGGGGCCTCCATCCGCGGTGGTGATCACCCCGGCCAGCCCGCCCGTGGGGGTCGCGAGCCCGTCGGCGGCCGACGGTGGCGAGCCTCGCCGCTCCTCACCCGCCGCAATCGCCGGGGCCGCGGACCCGAGCAGCGGAACGATACCGGCGACGACGAGGAGCATGCGGGCCATGTGTGTTCGCAAGCGCGCCCCGCCCTACCGCCGGGCCGGAGGCGCGCCGACGCCTCCCTAGGTTTCCAGCACGGTGAACATCACGCTCTCGATGATCTCCGCCGAGTTCGTGTTGTCGGTTACCTTGATCTCCAACCGGTAGTCCCCGGCCGGGAACAGCGACAGGGGCACCGTCTGCCCCGCCACGATCTGGTGGCCGAGCGTCACGTCGAAAGCGGGCGGAAGCGTCTGGCCGTTGAACTGCTGCGGATTCGTCCGGTTGAAGTACTCCTCGCCGCCGGATGCCCGCACATGGAAGGTGTACTCGATCGTGATGTCCGGTTTCGATCCGTCGGCGAGACCCGGGTTGTAGACGAGGAAAATCAGCGACAACTCGGCCTGCTTGGCGAACTCCTCGTCGAACTTCGGAATGATGCGGGTGGCGCCGAGGCTGTACGGGCTGAGAATCTGCTCGTCCGGCGTCAGCGGCGCCGCGAGCGGCTCGACGACCTCGGGCAGGATGATCGTGCTCAACTGCAGCCGGCCGTCCCAGAGGTCGGGAACGTCCACGCGCTGGCGCAGCAGCATGACCGGCCCGCGCTCGTCTTCGTCCGATTCCTCGCCCATGCTCTGCTGGATCGCCACATAGACATCGTACGGGCCGCCCGGCGCGGTGAACGCCCGGCTGATCCGAATCAGGCCGTCGCCGCTCGGCTCCACGCTCGCGAAGTACGCATCCTCGAAAACCGCGTTCTCGTCACCCGGCTCGGCCACGAACAGGTACATCGATACCATCGGCGAGTCGACCTTCGCCGGGTCTATCGACAACGTGAACGGCACGTACGCGTTGCCGTCGGTGCCTTTCAGAAAGTCCGGCCGCAACTCGAAGGGATCGGTGTCGGGAACGATCTCCCCCTCCACGGCGGCGTTGATGGCGTCGAGCAACCCTCGAAGCTCGTCGCGCTGCCAGTTTTCCAGATCCTGCGCTTCAGTTGCGGGAGGCAGTACCGTCGTCAGCAGTGCAACCGCGGCACACGCTGCCAGGACTCTCGTGCGCCGGGCAATGGCATTCATGGATAAGGATCTCCCCAACGGGTTTGATTCACGGGTTAACCGATTGATCATAAGCGACCCCAATCGCGAAGTCAAAAACGGCGGGAACGCCGCAACGCACTGAGTCGAAAGCAGTTACGCGCACCGGTGCCAATCGTCCGGCATGCTATCATTCCGGTTTCCTCCGCCGCCGTCATGCCCGACACTCGCCGCCCGCCGGTAGTTCTCGTCGTTCTCGACGGCTGGGGCATCAGCCCGAATCGCGAGCACAATGCAATCGCGCAGGGCCGAACCCCGACGTACACCGAGCTCCTGGAACGGTTTCCGCACGCATCGCTCGTCACGAGCGGCGAGGCGGTGGGCCTGCCGGCGGGACAGATGGGCAACTCCGAGGTCGGCCACATGAACCTCGGCGCGGGCCGCGTCGTCTACCAGGATCTGTCGCGCATCGACAAGAGCATCCGGGAGGGCGATTTCTTCACGAACCCGGCCCTGGTCGCGGCCATGGGCCGTTGCGCGGGCGACCGGCACGCCCTGCATCTCGTGGGCCTCGTCTCGCAGGGCGGCGTCCACAGCCACCTCCGGCATCTGGTGGCGCTCGTCGAGCTCGCGCGGCGGCAGAGAGTGGAGCGCCTGTTCGTCCACGCGCTCACCGACGGTCGCGACACCGCGCCCACGGCGGCGGCCGAAGACGTGGCGGCGGTGGAGCGTACGCTGGCGGACGCGCGAGTGGGACGCATCGCGACCGTCATCGGCCGCTACTACGCGATGGATCGCGACCGGCGCTGGGACCGGACCCGTCGCGCCTACGCGGCGCTGACCGCGGGCGCCGGCCGCGCCGCCCGGGATGCCTCCGCACTCATCCGGGAAGCCTACGCCGCCGGCACGACCGACGAGTTCCTGACGCCGGGGATCGTGGTGGACGGCGGCGGACTGCCGATCGGCTCCCTCCGCGACGGCGATTCCGTGGTCTTCTTCAACTTCCGCGCGGATCGGGCGCGGCAGTTGACCCGCGCCCTGGCATTCGACGAGGCCGCGTTCGACGGGTTCGAACGGCCGAAACGTCCGGCGCTCGCGGTGACGACGATGACCGAGTACGACGCGACGTACGGACTGCCCACGGCCTTCGATCCGCTTTCCTTCTCGGGCAACGTGGCCGAGGTCCTGGCGGACGCCGGCCGGACCAACCTGCGGCTGGCGGAGACGGAGAAGTACGCCCACGTCACGTACTTCTTCAACAGCGGCGAGGAGCGCGCCTACGCCGGCGAGGAACGCATCCTGATCCCGTCGCCCAGGGTTCCGACGTACGACCTGCAGCCGGAGATGAGCGCGGCCGGCATCACCGACACGCTCGTCGAGCACGTCGAGCAGGGGCGTCACGACGTGATCGTCTGCAACTTCGCCAACGCCGACATGGTGGGGCACACGGGAAAACTGGACGCCGCGACCCGTGCCGTCGCGACGCTCGACGGCTGTCTGGCGCGCATCGCCGCCGCCGTCACGCGAGTCGGCGGCACGGTGATCGTGACGGCCGATCACGGTAACGCCGAACAGATGTGGGATGCGGAACGCAAGGGACCGCACACGGCGCACACCAGAAACCCGGTGCCGGTGCTGCTGATCGACAGGGCGCTATCGAGGACGCGCCACGTACTTCGGGACGGATCCTTGCGGGACGTAGCCCCTACCCTCCTGAACATCGCCGGCGTCGAAGTACCGCGCGAGATGACCGGCCGCGACCTCCGTACCTGGACCGACTGACGGCGCCCGGCGGCCCGGCGATCAGCCCGCCTGACCGGGCTGCTCGCTCTCGCCGGCGGCAATCCGCAGCGCGCGCAGAAACCGCCGGTCGTTCGCCGTCATGCCGCCGAGGGGCTCGTCGTCCTCGTCCGCCTCCGGAGGACGAGCCGTCCCGCCGGCCACCGCCGGCGAGCCGTCCCGGCTGCCGAATCCGATCTCGGTCTCCAGCGACACGCGCGTCTCGTACCCCGCCGCGCGGGCTCTCTCGCGGCACGCCTCGACCTCGGGATCCTGTGCCACCGCCGCGCCGATGGCCTCGGCGAGCTCGCGCGCGAGACGGTTCACGACGTCGTTCATCCTGCCACCTCACTCGCCGCACGGGCCAGCCATGCGCGAGGTACCGTTGCCGACAGCACTCCTGGAACGGGAAACCAGCCGGATGAGGACCCCCAGCGGCATGGAGAGAGGACGCAACCCCGGCAATTCTAGACGCGGCCGGACGGCGTGTCAACCGGAAACCACGGCATATGGAGGCTCCTGCTCGTGACCCCACTATATCCTGTAGCTGGACGCAGACCACGCGACCGACCCGGCCGGCGCTGGTAGAATTGCCCCCGCATGTCCTACCACGTCGAACGCCCGAACCCGGACCCCGGCGAGGCCGCCGACCGACTCGGCGCACCGGGCAGCTTTCCGTTCACGCGGGGCATCCACCCGACGATGTACCGCGGCCGGCTCTGGACGATGCGGCAGTACGCCGGCTTCGGCACGGCGGCCGAGTCGAACCGCCGCTATCGCTATCTGCTCGATCAGGGCGTTACCGGCCTGAGCGTCGCCTTCGATCTGCCGACGCAGATCGGCTACGACTCGGATCACCCGCTCGCGGCGGGAGAGGTGGGCCGGGTGGGGGTGGCCATCGATTCGCTCGAGGACATGTCACGGCTCTTCGACGGCATCCCGCTGGACCGCGTCTCGACCTCGATGACGATCAACGCGACGGCCATCATCCTGCTCGCGCTGTACGTCGCCGCGGGACGGCGGCAGGGCGTCGATACGCGCGGGCTGGCGGGCACCGTGCAGAACGACATCCTGAAGGAGTACGTGGCGCGCGGCACCTACATCTACCCGCCGCGGGCCTCCCTGCGCGTCGTCACCGACGTGGTCTCGTTCTGCGAGCAGGAGCTCCCGCGCTGGCACCCGATATCCATCAGCGGCTACCACATCCGCGAAGCGGGATCGACGGCGGCGCAGGAGATCGCGTTCACGTTCGCCCACGCCCAGGCCTACGTGCAGGCGGCCCTCGATCGCGGGCTCGACGTGGATTCGTTCGGCAGCCGTCTGTCGTTCTTCTTCAACGCCCACAACGACTTCCTCGAAGAGATCGCCAAGTTCCGCGCCGCCCGCCGGCTCTGGGCCACGTTGATGCGCGACCACTTCGGCGCCACCGCACCGCGCGCGCAGCAACTGCGGTTCCACACGCAGACGGCCGGCAGCACGCTGACCGCGCAGCAGCCGGAGAACAACATCGTGCGCGTGGCGCTGCAGGCGCTGGCCGCGGTGCTCGGCGGCACGCAGTCTCTCCACTGCAACGGCCGCGACGAGGCCCTCGGCCTGCCGACCGAGGAGGCCGCGCAGATTGCGCTCCGCACGCAGCAGATCATCGCGGGCGAGACCGGGGTGACGGACACGGTCGATCCCGTCGGGGGCGCCTGGACGATCGAAGCGCTCACCGACCGGCTGGAGGCCGAGGCGGTGTCGCTGCTCGGGCGCATCGACGAGCGGGGCGGCGTGCTCGCCGCCATCGAGTCGGGCTTCATCCAGGCGGAGATCCAGGAGGCCGCCTACCGCGCGCAGCAGGCGGTCGACGCCGGCGACGCGGTGGTGGTCGGCGTCAACCGTTTCGCCGCCGAGGAGACGGCGCCGATCGAGACCCACCGGATCGACCCGCAAATCGAGACGGACCAGGCGGCGCGCGTCGGCGCTCTGCGCGCCGCGCGCGACCCGGAGGCGCCGCGGACCGCTCTTGCCGCGGTCGAGCGGGCGGCGCGGGACGGAACGAACCTGGTGCCCCCGATCATCGCGGCCGTCGAGGCGCTGGCCACCGTCGGGGAGATTTCCGACACGCTGCGCGGCGTCTTCGGCGAGTACCGGGCCGCAGGCTCCTAGGTTCCCCAGGTGACCGCCGCCGGCGCCGCGGCGGCGGCCGTCGTCGAGTCGTCGAGTGCTATCGCGCCGTCCCTGATCTGAATGACCCGGTGGGCGTGCCGAGCCACTTCGGGCTCGTGGGTGATGAGCACGATCGTGTTGCCCCCGCGGTGCAGCCCTTCGAGGACCGCCATGATCTCGATGCCGGTCTTCGAGTCGAGGTTGCCCGTAGGCTCGTCGGCCAGCACGAGGGACGGATTGTTCACCAGCGCGCGGGCTATCGCCACCCGCTGGCGCTGCCCCCCGGAGAGCTCGTTCGGCCGGTGGCTCATCCGGTCGTCGAGCTCGACCAGGCTGAGCGCGGCGGTAGCCCGCTCGTGCCGGGCCGCCGCCGGCACGCCGGCATAGATCAGGGGCAGCTCGACGTTGTGCAGCGCGGAGGCCCGCGGCAACAGGTTGAACGTCTGGAAGACGAATCCGATCTCCTGGTTCCGGATGCGCGCGAGGTCGTCGTCGTTCATCCGGCTGACGTCCTTGCCGTTCAGCAGGTACTCGCCCCGCGTCGGCGTATCGAGACAGCCGATGAGGTTCATCAGCGTCGACTTGCCCGACCCCGAGGGTCCCATGATGGCGACGAACTCGCCGCGCTCGATGTCGACCGACACGCCGCGCAGCGCATGGACCTCCTCGGTCCCCATCCGGTAGGTCTTCCAGAGATCGCGGGTGTAGATCAGCGGCATCGGCTCGAATGTCGGTGTGCGGCTCCCCCGATTTCTCATGCCGGCGGAGGCACTAGCACCACAGACGCAGGGCGGGGTCCCCAGGTTCCCGAGAGCCCGCTCGGGAACTTCCGGTCCGGCGCCCGGAACGGGCCGGCGTCAGATGGGCGGCGGAGGAGGAGGCACGATCTCCGTACCTCCGGGCGCGGCCGGCGGAGCCGACTTCCGGAAGAGGAAGGCGCCCAGCAGACCGCCCAGCGTCGAGAAGATCGCGCTGACGATCAGCATGGAGACGAACCCGATGAGGACTCGCAGCGCCACGCTGGACGACAACGCCTCGATGAGCTCGCGCACCTCCGGCGGGACGTCGAGAGTGCCGACCTCGAACATGCCCAGCGATCCCATCACCATCTGGACCGGCACCGATACGACCGCGAAGACCACGGCCCCGGCCACCCCCGCCA
>WTGR01000088.1 GCA_011523485.1 Acidobacteriota bacterium | reverse complement strand
TTGCCCTGCGCGTCGATTCGCTCGTTCGTCTCCTTGCCCTGCGCGTCGATCCGATCCCGCAGTTTCTGGAAGCTGGTTCCCATGGCGATCAGGATCGTTACGCCCATTCCGATCACCGTCCAAGAGGTCACATCCATTTTCTGGATTCTCCCGTTCGTCCTTCGTTCGTGTCAACGGGCGCTCTCGGCCTGTGGGTATTTCGGCTGATCTCGAGCCCGGATTGACGACCTTAACTTAGCCGGCTGTCCAGATTCTGGGGTCTACCACAGGGAGCTGATTCGTCGTCCTGTCGAGCGTGCCGTTGATGAAGAGTAGGCCGGCCGCGGCGACCGAACCACCGACAGCGCGACCATGGCTGCGGTCGTCAGGATCCACTCGACCCAATCCCTACGGCAGATCCAGACGTAGCGTGGCGATGCTCGCGTCCCGGCGCCTACGGGCAAGCTCGAGCACGTACGTGAGCCCCACGGGGGCGTAGTCGGTGTGCTCGACCGATAGATTGACGTGCCGGTTGGTCGGCCCGGGGACCCGGTGCAGGTGGCCATGGACGTTGACGGCCCCGGCCGGTATCTTCAGCAGCGGTACATGCGTCAGCACCAGCGGCGGAGCGGTGGCGCACAACGCGGTCCGGCAGGTCTTGTGGAAACCGGCTCGACGCAGCCCCCCGATGTCGCGGTCGTGATTGCCGAGGACCAGGAGCCGCTCGCCCGGGTACTCGGCCACGTCGAGCACCAAGCCATCGTTCCGCCAAGCATCCGGATGGGCGACGTCGCCGAGGCAGATGATGGTGTCGCCGTCGCCGACGCGACGTCTCCAGTTTCGGAGCAGGTGCCGGTTCATCTCCTCGACGCTCCGGAACGGCCGACCCCAGCCCAGCAGCACCGAGGGGTCCGACAGATGCAGGTCCGACCAGATCCAGGTCCGATCCGGCGGGCTGGCGACGATCGGGACGTCGGCGTCGGCCGGCATATCCGCCAGCAACTCGACGAGGACGTCCTCCAGAACGGGATCCATCGATCGATTCTCGCCCGCGCAGAGCCTCGGCGTCGACCTCTCGAACGTCGAGGCGGTGGTCGCTGACGCCATGGCCGCCTCGACACTTCGCCAGCAGGACCGATCACTGCCTCTCGGCAGGCGCCGCTGTCGTCGCCTAGATCAGGTGCTGCGCGACCGCATGACGTCGTATTCGTGGTCTCCTCGTCGCCGACGGCGGGCGGCCGAGTGTGGTTGCCGGCCCCCGCCTCGCCGTCGGCCGCCATGAACAGCATCTTCTCAGCGCCGTTGAGCCTCGCTGGGTCGAGTCTGCTGCCGGGAGGTAGTGACCACTTCTGTGGAGTACGTCATGTACGCTCGCGTCGTTCCTCGGCAGCCATGAACGGTATCGCCCGGCAGTTCATGGCCACCACTCTTTCCGCCATTGGTCCCACACTGCCAGCTCCGTCGGGATCAGCACCCTCCGCAGGCGCCATGCCCACCATCGGAGTCGTACCCATTGGTCCGGGTACGGCAGGATCCGGTAGAAGTCGTAGCGGTCGATCGGCGGCAATCCGACGGGCACGTCCTTGCCCGCCATTCTCTCAAGCCGCGCCCAGGCCATCTCCATGACCGCGCGTTCGTGCGTCGCCGCCCAGACCTTCTCGGGCCAGTCCCGCGCCGGGTGGTCCAACAGCGCCAACCCTGGTCGCGCGTCCCGCAGCCTCCTTGACCGAGCCGGTCGAGGAGACGCCCGAAGCGCCTCTCGTCGGTGATGTGGTGGGGCGAGACCCGGGTCGGCTTGACGTCGAACCACGCCTCGTGCCAATCGCCGCCGAGACCCGACGCGTGGGGGATGTTCAGCGCAGCGAACCCCGTGATGTGCTCGCGCGCTGTGGTCGGGACCATTTCGACCGGGACGCCCTCGACCGCAACGGGCTGGCCGGTGCTCGTCTCCGTGGTCATCCGTTCGCGGTTCTCCCCGCTTGTCCGTCGCAGCTTCCTGATCGTTGCTTGCCCCGATTCCGAGCTCGCGCCCGCTGGCTCTCGACCATCGCGGTCGAAACGCCGGTCGGTCTTGATGCTATCAGCGTTTGACGCGCGTGGTCGGGAATGGTGCACGCGGAGCGCACCGGCGTGAGTCGTCGTGTCCATCCCCGCGAGCCCGGGGCGAATCCGCGATCCCGACGTTACATGTGGCTTTGCCCGGGTGCGTCCTCACTTCCCTTCGGCGTGCCCGTCGTTGTCGTCCGGCAGGTCGTCGTCGGCGTCGATATGGAGACCGTCGAGCTCGAGGTCGGAGACCTGACCGATGGCGTAGGCGTGGAAGTCGAACTCCTCGAGCGCCAGGAACTCCGCCAGTGCGTCCGACAGTGCGTGCGCCGCTGTCTTCCCGCCCGCCTTGTACGTCCGCAGTGTGCGGTTTCCCTCGGCGAAGCTTTGCACCATGATGCGGGCTTCGTAGTGGTACGGGTTGGCCGCCGACCGTTCCCGGTCGCGCTCTCCCTTGTGCCTTCCGCGCAGCGTGAAACGCACCTTGATCCGCTGGAGGAACGACAGCAGATCGCGAAGCTCGATGGTGCGCAGCAGCAGCTTCAGCGGCGACACGATGCGTCGGTCGACCGTGTCGCTGGTGCGCGTTACGTTCTCGTGCTGGTGGTCTACTCGTGGCCGTTTCGCCATGTCGTTGATGCTTTCGTGGGTCGTGCTTGTACGCCGCTGCCGGCGATCGGCCGCGGATTGGTTTTCGCCTCGTCGTGTTCGGTGCGCCTCGCTGCTCCCGAAGCTGACGCCCAAATCGCGCGACGTTGTCTGTTGCGCTGCGGGTCGATCCCCGCGCGCGGGGCAACCGCGACCGGGCAGGGTATCACTGGTGATAACCTGCGGGGGTACCGCCGCGCGCGGGACAGCCTCGGAAATGTGGGGCCGCCGCCCCAGGGTTTTCGGGTGCATCCCCGCATTAGCCGGGACCACACGTTGCCGCGCGCGGTCCAGCGCTCGGTCCGGAGGATCGGGTGCCGGCGGAAGTCGTCGTTCGGGCGGCTGGCCGCCCCCGGTGGTCTGGAGAGCAACTCGCGGATGCCGGACCCCAGAGCGCGCGAGACCGTCACGCGTAGCACTTTTTCCGCATGCCTTCGCTGGCCCGGCGCTACATCCACACGCCCCCGCCCAGCGGGTCCGCCCGCTAACCACAGTAGCGTCGACACCTCGCGCCCGACCATCATGTCCGTCAGACCGTCGACCACATCGAGTTGCCCATGCCCACGGACTGGCGCTGAATGGCCGCAGCGACCCGCTTCAGTGGTTCACTGTAGCGCCGCCCAGGCCTCTGTCACCTCGGCCGCATACTGCGTCCCGATCATGCGGATGCGTTCGACCTCGGCGGCGTGCGCGTCGAGCGCCGCCTGCAGGTCCGCCGTTCTCGCCTCCCGCTCCTCGGCGTGCGCCTGCGGGTCGGTTGCCTCCGCCCATCTGCCGCGCGTGTTCGGCCGCCCGGCGAACGTCGCCAACTGGTCCCAGAGGTCCACCTCGTTGTCGGCCTCTTCCACCATCCGTTCGATCGTCTCCTCGGCGGCCCGGTTCACCGCGTCGCGGACGCGGTCCATCTGCGCCCGTAGCGTGTCATAGGACTCCGCGCGGCCGTTGGCCGCGTACTGGCTCCAGGCCAGGCGCAGCCTGCTGTACGCCAAGCTGCAGTCGCCCCTCGTCGAGATCAGCTCGTACGCCAAGTCGCTGCGCCTGCTCGACACGGCGCGTTCGGCCTCCGACATGTCCACGTAGTGCTTCTCCGGCTCCCAGCGTGGGATCTCCCAGACCTCGTTGCAATCGGGCGCTGCGAGGTACACCTCCCTCTGCCTGGCGATCTCGTCGTTCCAGACGCTCTGGATCTCGTCGAGCCGCACGGCCGCGGCGTCGATGGCGGCGTGCGCGGTCTCCACGGCATTCTGCCCGCACCCGGTTGCGGCGATGACCGCCAGTAGCGTTCCAGCCGCTGCCGCTCTCATGCTTCGCTCCATTCCCCGTCCTCCTCCCGTGGTGGTGACTGTCGTCCATCGGCGGCGGTACGGACGGCGGCGCAGTGACCGACCGTACCGCGCGCCGGTTTGCCTTGAGGCTCCGTTTCGGTTGTCCCGGGCGCGCCGGCCCGCGCCTTGTGCCCGGCGGCGGTAACCTCGCCAGTCGTCCTCCCGTGCCGTGTTCCTGGTTGGCGGCCTCGTTGCGCTCGTCAGTTGTCGGCCTGCCGGAGCGAGTTGCGGATGTCGATCAGCGTCGCCAGGACGCCGCACAGCGCGCCGGCGATCAGCATCCCGGCGGCGCCTCCGAAGACGAGGCCCCCGACGAACCCGAGGAACGAGAAGTCGCGTGTGAACGGGCCGCTCGCGGCGAATGCAGCGGTGACCAGTGCCGTCGCCGACGGGATACCGATGGCGACCAAGGCGTTGATGACGCTCACCCATTCGGCGAGGAAGCGGTTGATCTTCTTGTCGAACTGCATGGCTCTCCCCCTGTCGGGCCCCGCGGTCGCCAGCACGCTGCGCGCCACGCGTAGTTCGCGGTGCTCGCGCGTCGGCCCGCAGGGGCCGTTGCGTGCCGCCCGGACCCTCGCGGTCTGTGCGGACGGGTCTCTCCCTGTCCGAGCTCTAGTTGTTCGCGCGCACCCAGCGGTCCACGTTGCGCAGCTTCAGCCTCAGCTCCGTGATCGGTTCGTCGATCAGCCCGTCGGCGTCGCCGGTGGAGAAGAGCGGCGAAACGTTGTCGTTCCTCTCCACCTCCTCGGCGGTCTGCTCGTCGAGGTGGATGCGCTTGCCGCTTGCGGTCCGCAGGTCGATGTCGTTGACGTTGTCCTTGCGGCCGAGCGCCTCGGTGGTGCTGATGTTCACCAGCACGTTCAACTCGTCGTCGTAC
>WTGR01000549.1 GCA_011523485.1 Acidobacteriota bacterium | reverse complement strand
AAGCACGGCCACATCGTCGTGGAGCAGGGGAGCGTCGACGAGGAGACGCTGATGACCGCGGCGATAGACGCCGGCGCCGACGACTTCCGCGAGGACGGCGACAACTGGGAGATCATCAGCAGTCCGGATGCCTTCGAGGCCGTCCGCGAGGCGGTCGCCGCGGCCGGCGCCGCGCCGATCTCGGCGCAGATCGCGATGCTGCCGCAGAATCTGGTCAAGGTCGAGGGCAAGGCGGCCCAGCAGATGATCAAGCTGATGGACGTGCTCGAGGAGCAGGACGACGTCCAGCACCTCTGGTCGAACTTCGACATCGACGCCAAGGAGATAGAGGCTTCTCTGGCGTGAGAATCTTCGGGGTCGACCCCGGCTCCGCACACACGGGGTACGGTTGCATCGACACCTCGGGCGGTCGTCACCGGATCCTCGCCTGCGGGGCGTTGAGTCCGCCCGCCCGGAGCGCCTTTCCCGAGAAGCTGCGCGCCATCCACGACGGCCTGGCGGCGCTGATCGCCGAGCATCGCCCCGAGACGGTCGCCATCGAGGACCTCTTCTACGCCCGGAACGCGCGCAGCGCGCTGAAGCTGGGCCACGTGCGCGGCGTCGTCATGCTGGCCGCCTCGGAGGCGGGGTTGCCCGTGGTGGAGTACGCGCCGGCCGAGGTGAAGCGGGCCGTGGTCGGCTACGGGCGGGCGGAGAAGCAGCAGGTGCAGCAGATGGTGGGACTGCTTCTCGGTCTGGATCCGCCGCCCTCTCGCCTGGACGTTACGGATGCGCTGGCCGTCGCCGTCTGCCACGCGCACTCCATCCGGCCGGACGCAGCGGACGAGCAGCCGGCCGCGCCGGGCGGGGCGCCCCGTTCGTGGCGGCAGTACCGGCCGCGGCGCGACGCCGTGACGGTGCGGCGGCCATGATCGCCCGGCTCCGCGGCAAGCTGGCGGAGAAGCAGCCGGGCCGGCTCGTCGTCGACGTGGGCGGCGTCGGCTACGACGTGCAGATTCCACTCTCCACCTACTACGCGGTGGGCGACCGCGGGGCGGAGGTGGCGTTGCGCATCCATACCCATGTCCGCGAGGAGGCGCTCTCGCTCTTCGGGTTCGCCACCCGCCTGGAGCGCGACCTGTTCGAGCGGCTCATCGGCATCAACGGCGTGGGGCCGCGCCTCGCCCTCGCCGTGCTGTCGGGGATCGAGCCGCCGGCGCTGGTGCAGGCCATCCGCACCGCGGACGTCGCGCGCCTGACCGGCATACCGGGGGTCGGGCGCAAGACGGCCGAGCGCATCACGCTGGAGTTGAAGGACAAGCTGCCGGCCGGCGCCCCGGCCGACGACGCGGGCGGGGCGGACGGCGCGGCGGAGGTCGACGGGCGCGATCTGCGCGGCGACGTGATCTCGGCCCTCCTGAACCTCGGCTACCCGAGGCCACCCGCGGAACGCGCCGTGGAAGCGGCCCTGAAGCACAGTTCCGGGGATTTCGAGGCGGCGCTCCGGCAGGCCCTCCGGGAGCTGGCCGGATGACCCGATCTCCGAACCGGCCGGCCGGCCCCCGCGTCCGTCCGGCGCGTAGAATGATCGGGCGGTGACGACCGATCACGTTCTCAGCACGGTGCGGGCGGACGAGGACGCCCAGTACGAGGCCGGGCTCCGCCCGCGCTCCCTCGACGACTACATCGGCCAGGACCGCGTGCGCGAGAACCTCACCGTCGCCGTCACCGCGACGCGCAACCGCGGCGAGGCGCTCGATCACGTGCTGCTCTACGGGCCGCCCGGACTCGGCAAGACGACGCTGGCGCACGTCATCGGCAACGAGTTGGGCGTGCCGGTGCGGGGCACGGCCGGACCGGTGCTGGAGAAGCCGGGCGATCTCGCGGCGATCCTGACGAACCTGAAGGCGCGGGAAGTGCTGTTCATCGACGAGATCCACCGCATGAGCCCCGCCATCGAGGAGATCCTCTATCCCGCGATGGAGGACTACGAGCTCGACATCGTCATCGGGCAGGGGCCGAGCGCACGCTCGGTGAAGGTCCCCCTCCAGCGCTTCACGCTGATAGGCGCCACCACCCGCGCGGGGCTCCTGACGTCGCCGCTGCGGGCCCGGTTCGGGATCGTGCACCGGCTCGACTTCTATGCCGAACGCGACCTGGTGGAGATCGTGACGCGCTCGGGGCGCATTCTCGGGGTGCCGATCGACGCGGCGGCGACGGCGGAGATCGCCCGCCGGTCGCGCGGCACGCCGCGCGTCGCCAACCGGCTGCTGCGGCGCGTGCGCGACTACGCCGAGGTGCGGGCCGACGGCGCCATCACGGTGGAGGTCGCGCGCAACGCCCTGGCCCTGCTGGAGGTCGACGAGCAGGGCTTCGACGAGGCGGACCGGCGGTTGCTGCACGCCATCATCGACAAGTTCGGGGGCGGACCGGTCGGGCTCAACAGCCTCGCCGCCGCCATCAGCGAAGAGAAGGACGCGATAGAGGACATCTACGAGCCGTACCTGATTCAGGCCGGCTTCCTCGACCGGACGCCGCGCGGGCGGATGGCGACGGCCCGCGCCTACGACTACTTCGGGCTGGCGAGCCCGGAGCGGCACCCCCGGCTGCTCTAACGGCGCGGGCGGGCATCACCGGCAGCGGCTGCCGGAGACAAGGACGAAGCGAGTGGCGAACGGAAACGGTGGGCGATTCGACGGGGGCGGCGCGCGGCGGCGTGTCAAGGTCACGTCGCTCGGCACGTACGTGCCGCCGCGCGTGCTCACGAACGCCGACCTCGAGAAGCTGGTGGATACGACCGACGCCTGGATTCTGAAGCGTACCGGCATCCGCGAGCGGCACGTCGTCGACGAGGGCGTCGCCTCGTCGGACCTCGGCAAGGAGGCGGCGATCGCCGCACTGGCGGAGGCGGGGGTGAGCCCCGAGCAGGTCGGCTTCATCGTCGTGGCGACGACCACGCCCGACATGTTCTTTCCCAGCACCGCGTGCCTCGTGCAGCACAAGATCGGCGCCACGAACGCCTGGGGTTTCGACCTCGGGGCGGCCTGTTCCGGGTTCACCTTCGCCCTGACGACGGGCGCCCAGATGGTGGCCAGCGGCGCCCACGACCACGCCCTGGTCATCGGCGCCGACGTGATGTCGTCGATCATCGACTTCCAGGATCGCGCCACCTGCGTGCTGTTCGGCGACGGCGCGGGGGCGGTGGTCGTGTCGCCCGCCGCGGACGGCGAGCCGGGGATCATCGACTTCGCGCACGAGATCGACGGCAGCGGCGGCCCGGCCCTGTGCATGCCGGCGGGCGGCAGCCTGCGGCCGGCCACGCACGAGACGATCGATGCGCGTCTCCACTACGTGCACCAGGACGGTCCCGCCGTGTTCAAGTTCGCGGTCCGCAAGATGTCCGAGATCTGCCGGCGGGTACTGGAGGCGAACGGGCTCGATGCGGGGGACGTCGACCTGTTCGTCTCGCACCAGGCGAACCGGCGGATCATCATGAGCGCCGCCGAGCACCTCGGCGTCGACCGCGACAAGGTGATCGTCAACATCGAGCGGTACGGGAACACGACGGCCGCCACGATTCCGCTCGCGCTGGCCGACGCGCGGCGCGAGGGCCGCCTCGAAAAGGGGGCGCAGGTCCTGCTGGCCTCGGTCGGGGCCGGTTTCACCGTCGGCGCGGTCCTGCTGCGCTGGGCGAACTGAGGGCGGCCGGCCCGTCCATGCGCCTTTCCGACTTCGACTACGAGCTACCCGCCGAGCTGATCGCGCAGGAGGCGGCGCAGGTCAGGGACTCGGCGCGCCTGCTGCGGCTCGACCGCACCACGGGGGCGCGCTCGCACCATCGCGTTGCGGACCTGGACACGTTGCTGGAACCGGGCGACGTGCTCGTGGTCAACGACACGCGCGTCGTGCCGGCGCGGTTGCTCGGCCGCCGCGAGCCGAGCGGCGGCGCCGTCGAGTGCCTGTTGCTGCGGCGGATCGACGGCGACCGCTGGGATGCGCTCGTCCACCCCGGACAGAAGTTGAAGATCGGATCCCGCGCGGTGTTCGAGGGCGGCGGACGCCGTCTGGAGCTGGAGGTGCTCGACCGTCACTATCATGGGCGGCGCACCGTCCGCCTGACTGCGGATGACGGCGCCGTCGACGCCGCCGTCGACGCCATCGGGCATGTTCCGCTGCCGCCCTACATCCGGCGGGCGGACCGGGCGCTCGACGCGGAACGCTACCAGACCGTGTACGCGGCCGCGCGCGGCTCGGTGGCGGCGCCGACCGCCGGACTGCACTTCACGCCGGCGTTGCTGGAGCGGCTGCGGGCGCGCGGCGTCGAGCGGCACGCCATCACGCTGCACGTCGGCTACGGCACGTTCGAGCCGGTGCGGACCGAGGAGGTCGAAGCGCATCGGGTGGCGGCCGAGCGCTACACCGTGCCGGCGTCGACGGCGGCCGCGGTCAACGAGGCCCTGGACGCAGGACGCCGGGTCGTCGCGGTCGGCACCACGACCACCCGCACGCTGGAGGCGGTCGCCCGGGCCCACGGCGGCCGGCTCGAACCGGGGGCCGGCGAGACCGATCTCTACATCCATGGCGATTTCGACTTCCAGGTGGTCGGCGGCCTGCTCACCAACTTCCACCTGCCCCGCTCGTCGCTCCTGCTGCTGGTCTGCGCGTTCGCCGGCCGCGAGGCGATCCTGGCCGCGTACCGCGACGCGGTGGAGCGGCGCTACCGGTTCTACAGCTACGGCGACGCGATGCTGATCCTGTAGGGTCCGCCGCCTCGACCAGCGCAACGCCCGGACGAGACCAGCGGCTCTGGCGTATAATGGTGAGATCCCGTGCCGGTGTAGCTCAGATGGTTAGAGCAAGCGGCTCATATCCGCTAGGTCCGGGGTTCAAGTCCCTGCACCG
>WTGR01000718.1 GCA_011523485.1 Acidobacteriota bacterium | reverse complement strand
GACCCGACCAACCAACGGCTGAAGAGACTCCCCGCGGTGCGGCTCAAGACGCTCCGGCAACTGATTGCCCGACTGCCCCGAACGGCATGCTGAAGCGCGTTCACATCAAGGGTCTCAAGTCGTTGGCCGACGTCGAGGTGCGGCTCGAGCCGCTGACGGTGCTGCTCGGGCCGAACGCCTCCGGCAAGAGCAACTTTCTCGACGCGCTCCTGTTGCTGTCGAAGCTCGGCACGAGCCGGACGCTGAAGGATGCGTTCGAACGTCCCGAGGATGACTCGCGACCCGAGCACCGCGGTAGGTTCACGTGAGACCTTGCCCGTGACGGCCGATAAGCGGATCCTCGTGATCGCGGGACCGAACGGCGCCGGAAAGACGACGTTCGCCACCGAGTTCCTGCCGAACGAGGCCGACTGCCCCATCTTCGTCAACGCGGACCTGATCGCGGCTGGACTGAGTCCTTTTCGATCCAGCCTGGTCGCCGTCCAATCCGCCCGGCTGATGCTGAGGCAGATCGACGAGCACACGCGGCAAGGACGCAGCTTCGCCTTCGAGACGACGCTGAGCGGACGCCGTCATGCGCGGCGGATTCCCATCTGGCAGGAACAGGGCTATCGGGTCAAGCTGTTCTTCCTGCGTCTGCCCACCCCCGAGGCCGCAATCGCACGTGTCGCGCAACGCGTGGCGGAGGGCGGCCACGATGTGCCAGAACCGGTGGTTCGGCGTCGGTTCGCTGCGGGCTGGCGCAACTTCGGGCGGATCTACCGCGATCTCGTTGACTCTTGGGCCGTGTACGACAATTCAGGCGACGTTCCGATACGGGTTGCGGAGGGGAGTCGAGAATGAGCGTTCAACGCAAGAGCGGGACTCAAGCTGAACGAGATTCGGATCTGGCGGGCGCGGAGACGGCCATTCATCGGGCCGCGCACCGCGCGCACGAGCGCGCCGCGCTCGTGGCGAATGCCGCCACCACGCCGCCACGGGAAACGTCCTACGCCGGGACCAGCCCCCAGACGCCGCTGCCCGATGCGGATAGTTCCCGGGTGGACGACGGCAACTACAGTTTTTCGCAGGCGCAGGGCTACGAGGCGATTCCAGGACTGCTCAAGTTGGGAGAGCTGCCGGACCATGCGAGGACAGGAATTTGGAACTTGATATTTGATCACATCAGTCAGTCGATAACGAGCGACTTTCTGGATTCGCTGGGTGGCGGGCCGCGGATTCGCGGAGCATGGGGAGAGATTCTGCGCGCGAAGCATTGCCATTTCGAACATCGGCCTGCGGATGACTGGAACCCGCAACTATCACGGATCCGCAAAGATCTTCGCCAGTACATCGAGACGCAACCGTTCAACCGGGTCTTCGATCTGATTCAGTTCATGCTTCGTCAGCGCGCGTGTCCGCGTAGCTTCACCGCACGGATGAGAGATCTGTTTACACAACACAGACTGGCCTACGCTATCGATATCGGACCACCACCTACCATCGTCCCAGCCGCTACGCCGGAAGAGGGAAACACAGTTGTAAGTGCGGCGGAAACGCTCCGACGAGCCGGCGTGAGCGGCAGTGCCTTGCACTTGAGCAGAGCTTCCGAGTGCCTTGGCCGAGGCGACTGGGCGGGCAGCGTTCGGGAGAGCATTCACGCCGTCGAGTCCGTGGCCCGGCAACTGGACCCGGAAGCAGCAAGAACGCTGGGGCCGGCGTTGGCATCTCTGCAGCGACACGGCGTGCTGCATCCGGCGCTCAAAGACGCGTTCAGCAAGCTGTACGGATACACATCCAACGAACAGGGCGTCCGTCACGCGCTGCTCGACCGAACCGACGCGCGAGCGGGCCAGGACGAAGCGGTGTTCATGCTGGGCGCCTGCGCATCATTCGCCAGCTACCTCTGGCGCAAGCACGTGGCGGGGGAGTGGGAGTCGCGTCAACCGGCCGCCAAACCGGCCCAAGCGGCCTCTATTGCGCAGCATGAAAAACTGTAAGATTCTAAAATAGAGATACTTACAGAAGCACGCGATGTCGGAACAACCGGCCATCCGGTCGGCCTCAGTAGCGGACGACGGCGAGTCCATCGCTCTGATGGAACCCATGCTGCTCGCCCAGGCGTCGCCGCACCGCGGGCGCTGACGGATCTGGTCGTCGAGATCGCCGCCCGCGCGGCAGGGCTTCGGCGCAGCCTGCCCCAAGGCGTATCGAAGGCCCTCGCCGATCTCGTCCGGGCGATGAACTGCTACTACAGCAACCTGATCGAGGGACACGACACGCACCCGGTCGACATCGAGCGGGCGCTACGGCACGACTACAGCGACGACCCGCGAACGCGTAACCTCCAACTCGAAGCCGCCGCGCACTCGCCGTGCAGCACTGGATAAACGAGGGCGGATTGTCCGGTCGTGCCGTGACCGCCGAGGGCCTGTGCGAGCTGCATCAGCGTTTCTGCGTTGCCCTACCGCCGCACTCGTCGAGCGCGGGGCGCTCGCCTCCGCCAGTCATCGCGCGCCGTTGAGGTTGGCCTTTCCCGCGACGCTCGCATCCGACTGGCTGCCCGGCCTGTTTCCGGCGCGCGGAGGGTAGAATCGCGGCAGGCTTCCTCGGTGCGACCGATTCCACATGAAGCACTGGCAGGAGACATCGCAGATCCTGGGCCGCACTATCGCGGCGGCGGCGGCCGGCCGGCGCGCGGCGCTGGCGACCGTCGTCCGCATCGACGGATCCGCGTATAGGCGCGCCGGCGCCAAGCTGCTCGTGGAGGAGGGCGGCGCCACCCGGGGAGGCGTGAGCGGCGGATGCCTCGAGGCGGACGTGCGCGAGATTGCCCTGGGCGTGATGCGCGACGGGGCGCCGCGTCTCCGGCACTACGAGACCGGCAGCGACGACCGCACGGTCTGGGGACTCGGGCTGGGCTGTAACGGAGCGGTCGACATCTTCGTGCAGCCGGTCACCTCCGCGGCCGCCCTCGAGATGGCGCGACGCGTGCGGGCGCTGCTGGGGGGCGATGCGCCGTTCGCCGTGTCCACCATCGTCCGCGGTCCCTCCGCGCTCCTGGGCAGGGTGCTTGTGGCGGGCGACGCCCCGGCGGCCGACTCGACGGGAGCCCCCGGCCTGGAGCGGGCGATCGCCCGGCGCGCGCACACGCTCCTCGCCGCCAACGAATCGGCGCTTTACGACATCGAATCCCGTGGCGGCGACATCGAATCCGCCGGCATCTTCACGGAGGTGCACGTCCCGCCGCCGCGGCTTGTCATCTGCGGCGCCGGCGACGACGCGATGCCTCTCACGATCCAGGCGTCACAGATCGGCTACCGCGTGACCGTTGTCGATCACCGACCCGCCTACCTGACCTCGGAACGCTTTCCGGACGCCGAGCGCATCGATCGCAGACCCGACGACGGACTGGACGGACTGCCGCTCGGTCCCCGCACCCATCTGGTCGTAATGACGCACTCGTTCGCGCATGACCGGGAGTGGATCAGGCGCCTGTTGCGGGCCGATGTCCCCTACATCGGCCTCCTCGGCCCCCGCGCCCGACGGGATGAGATACTCGAACAGCTCGGCGCTACGGGCGAACGGAGCGGCGGGGCGGGGACCGACCGGCTCTTCGCTCCGGTCGGTCTCGATCTCGGTGCGGACGGGCCGGAACAGATCGCGGTGAGCATCGTGGCCGAGCTGCTTGCCGTCCGCGCCGCGACCGTGCCGCGCCACCTGCGCGAGAAGGAAGGTGTCATCCATGCCGTCTGAGCCGTCGGAGCGGAGCGGCCCGGTGGCCGGCGTCGTCCTCGCCGCCGGCAGCTCGACCCGCATGGGACGCAACAAGCTGTTCTTCGAGCTCGACGGCGAGACGTTGCTGAGACGGGTCGTGCGCCGCGCGATCGACGCCGGGCTCGATCCGGTCGTCGTCGTCGTGGGCCACGAGGCAGAGCGCGCCCGGGGGGAGCTTGCGGAACTGGCCTGCACGCCGGTCGACAATCCCGACCACGCGCTGGGGATCAACCGGTCGTTGCGGACCGGAATCTCTCAGGTGCCGGCGGGCGCGCGGGCGGCGGTGGTGATGCTGGCCGACATGCCGTTCGTCACCAGCCGCATGGTCGCGAGTCTCGTCACGCATTACCGGGAGAGCACGGCCCCGCTCGTCATCTCCGCCTACGGCGACGTCAACGCGCCGCCGATGCTGTACGACCGCGCGCTGTTCTCCGAGCTCCGGCAGATGAAGGGAGAAGGGTGCGGGCGGCAGGTCGTGCGCCGGCATCGTCACGAGGCGGTCGCGGTCTCCTGGCCGGCGGCGGCGCTCCAGGACATCGACGTTCCCGAGGACTACGAGCGGATCAGGGCCGAGCTGGGAGTCGGCGATGCGGGAAGTGCCGCGGACGTTGCCCCGGGAGTCGGCGCCGCCGGAAACCGTGCCCGCGCTGACGACGCCGGCATCTCTACCGGGTGACATCGATGCGTGTCGACACCCTGCAACTCGCATCCGATCTAGCCGGCCGCAGCGAGGCGTTCGCGCTGGCCACGGTGGTCCGCCGCGAGCCGCCGAGCTCGGCCAGGGTCGGTGACAGCGCCGTCGTCACCGCGGACGGGAAGTTCCACGGCTGGCTGGGCGGAAGCTGCACGCGGCCGACCGTGATTCGGGAGGCGCTCGCGGCCCTCGCAGACGAGAAGCCACGGCTGATAGGGATCGTCCGCGACCCCGACTCGATATCGCAGCCCCGATCCGGACTGACGGTGTTCCCCATGGCCTGCCACAGCGGGGGAAGCGTGGAGATCTACATCGAGCCGCTGCTGCCGGCGCGCCGGTTGCTGATCTTCGGCGTGTCGCCCACCGCGCGGGCGCTGGCGCGCCTGGCCGCCGTGCTCGGCTACCGGGTGGAAGCGGTCGACCCGGAAGCC
>WTGR01000028.1 GCA_011523485.1 Acidobacteriota bacterium | reverse complement strand
GGCGTCGACCTGCACCTCGTTGACCTTCTCGATGTTGGCCGGATCGGTCACGTCCCAGAAGTAGGTGTGTCCATCGGCGCCCCAGGTCCCGGTGAGGGCATAGTCCCGGCCGTCGGTACCCTCCCAGACCCAGAGGTCCGACGAGCGGCGGTCGAGCACCTTGCCGCGTCCGACCACCTCCACGTCCCGCGCTACGTCGCGCGGCTCGATGGAAACCGTCCGGGTGGCCGTATGCGTGCCCGCGGTCGCGATCACGGTGTAGGTCCCGGAACGCTCCGCCACGAAACGGCCGTCGGCGGCGATGTGCGCCGGGGCCCCGGCGGCGACGATGGCCGGGGCGGTCTCGCCGCCGACCGCGAACCGCACCGGCACACCGGGCACGGGACGCCCTCGCGCATCGGCCGCGACGGCCGTGAAGCGCAGCACGTCCCCCGTGCGCGCCGCGTCGGCGCCGACCTCCAGCGCCAGCGAGGCAACCGGATTGTCCTCGACCTCGATCGTCAGCGCGTCGCTCTCGGTGTCGACCGACGCGGTCACCGTGACCCTTCCGGCCTCACGCAGAGTCAGGAATCCGAACCGGTCGATGGACGCGACGGCCGCGTCACTGGTGGCGAACCTGACCGGCACGTCTTCCCGGCGGGCGCCTGCCGTATCCGTCACGACCACCTGCAGGCGCGGCCGGGTCCCGGCGTAGAACACCGACGGGACCCTGGAGAAAGCGACTTCCGAGATCGGCGGCAGAGGCACCGTCACCGGAATCTCCACCCGCGCGCGCGCATCGGGTCGCCGGCTCCTGTCGCCCGGGTTGGTCGGAACGAGAGCGATCAGCGTGAACTCGCCGGGGCGGTACGCCTCGACGCGGCCCGTGCGGGTCACGCTCACGCTGCGCCGCGCGCGCGAGTAGAAGACGACGGTCGCGTCGTCCACGACGGCCCCGCCGGCGTCCCGGACGGTTGCGGACAACTGCGCCGCCTCCCCTATCTCCAGGCTCAGGGCGTCCGGATCGACTTCGATGCGCAGCCCGCCCGGCGCAACGCCGTCCTGTCCGCGAACCATCAACGCAGCGCACGCGAGCAGGAGGACGACGCACGACGCGGAGCGCGCCAACCGTACTCCCCGACGTCGAGGCCGCGCATCCGCGTGTCCGCTCCGGGCCCGTACCGCGAGTCCTTCTTCACTGCTCACTTGCCACCCCTTCCTGGCTGCCAACGGGCCTGCCGCCACTGCCGGCCGGAACCGCCGGTCCCGCGGACCGATCGCAAGGACTGCCTCATTGTATCGCCGGTGCCCGCCCGGAAGGCCGGATGCAGAATCTGCGACGGTCCGCGCCGTCGGGATGGCGGAAACTGCTGCTGCGCGGCCGATACAGGCGAAAGTCTGAAACCACATAAACTACTTCATACAATGCACTTATATGTATTCCAAGATTGACTTTCGCTTGACACTCGTCTGGCACGATCCTAGAATACGTCTCGTGACATGCAAGCCCGCCCTATCGAACAGAATGGAGAATCCATGTCGAATCCGGAACGGATAGCCCGCGAACGCTCGAAAGCCGTCGAGATCGCGGTCGGGCAGATAGAGAAGCAGTTCGGCAAGGGAGCGATCATGCGCCTGGGCGCGCAGGGCGCGGTGTCGGCCGTCCCGAGCATTTCCACCGGATCGATAAGCATCGATTACGCGCTCGGCATCGGCGGCGTGCCGCGCGGCCGCGTCGTCGAGGTCTACGGCCCCGAGTCGTCGGGCAAGACCACCCTGGCGCTGCAGGTCATCGCACAGGCCCAGCGCGTCGGGGGCAACGCGGCGTTCGTCGACGCGGAGCACGCGCTGGATCCGATGTACGCTCGGAAGCTCGGGGTGCAGCTCGACAACCTGCTCGTCTCGCAGCCGGATCACGGGGAACAGGCGCTGGAGATCGTCGAGACGCTGATTCGCTCGGGCGCCATCGACGTGGTGGTCGTCGACTCGGTCGCGGCGCTCGTGCCGCGGGCGGAAATCGAGGGCGAGATGGGCGAGGCGCAGGTCGGGCTGCAAGCCCGCCTGATGTCGCAGGCGCTGCGCAAGCTGACCGGGGTGGTGGCCAAGTCGCGAACCTGTCTCCTGTTCATCAACCAGCTCCGCGAGAAGATCGGCGTGATGTTCGGCAATCCGGAAACCACGACCGGCGGCCGGGCGCTGAAGTTCTACTCGTCGGTCCGCGTGGACATCCGCCGCATAGGGGCCATCAAGGACGCCGACCGCGTGATCGGGGGGCGCACGCGGGTGAAGGTGGTCAAGAACAAGCTGGCGCCGCCGTTTCGCGTGGCGGAGTTCGACATCATGTACGGCGAGGGGATCTCACGCGAGGGCGATCTGCTCGATCTGGCGGTCGAGCGGCGCATCGTCGAGAAGAGCGGCGCGTGGTTCTCCTATGGCGGCGAGCGACTCGGTCAGGGCCGCGAGAACGTGAAGACGCTCCTGCGCGAGAAGGCGGAGCTGTTCGGGAGCATGGAAGCCGAGGTGCGCAAGGCGCTCGGACTGGCGACCGAGGCCGGCGCCCGACCCGCGCCCGTGGCCGAGAGCGCTACGGCCTAGGAGCAGCCTCAGGGTGCGGTTCGCGGCGCCGCCGCACTCGACGACGGGGTGACCGGGCGAAGGATGAACACGCGCTCGCCCGGGTGTACCAGGCCGAACTCCCGGCGGGCGATCTCCTCGATGAAGGTCGGGTCTTCGCGAAGCCGCCGAACCTGCTCGCGGAGCAACGCGTTCTCGCCCTTCATGTCGGCGATGCGCTCGGCGAGGCGCGCCTGTTGACGGCTGGCCATTCGCGTGGCCAGCAGACCGCTCTCGCCGACGAGCGCATTCGCCACCAGCGCACACGTGGCGAACAGCAGCAGATAGCCGACGGCCCGCCCGCCGGGACGCCGCGCTCGAACCGTTCGCGCCGGTGCAGACGAATCGGAATCCACGATGCGCCTTGACGATACACGAAAACGCCGCGCGATGGACAGCCGAGCCGGAGCGACGTCCGCCCCCGGGCGGCAGCCCGGGCTGCAGGAGTCTCGCGCCGGCAAGACTCCGCCACGACCGTAGAGGTCGCACCGCGCCCGTCACGGGGAGGACGGATACTCCATGGTAAACGGGTCCGGCAACGGTATGCCGGCGATTTCGCCGGCGGCGAGTCCCGCCAGCGTCACGTCCGGATTGTCCGGGTCGCCGGCCTCGATCGTCGACCGATCACCGACCACCAGCACGACGAGCCGTTCCGGATCGAGGTACTCGCGCGCCACGCGCAGCACGTCGTCGCCGCTGACGCTGCTGATCCGATCCCGGTAGGCAACGAGATACGCGGGGTCGCGCCCCGTGTATTCGTCGTTCGCGAACAGGCCCGCCGTCGACGCGGCGCTCGAGAAATTACGGCTGAAGGTCTCGACGAACGACGCCTTCGACGTGCGGAGCTCCGCTTCGGTCACCGGCTCGGAACGGATACGCTCGATTTCCTCCAGCACTATCGCCGCGGCGCGCGCCACCGTCTCGCTCCGCGACTGGAAGCTGACCCGGAAGGCGCCGGGAAAGTAGGTGCCGAGTCCGTACGACGAGTAGGCGCTGTAGGCGAGCCCTTCGTCCGACCGGATGCGGGTCAGCAGGCGCGCCGCGAAGCCGCCGCCGCCGAGGATGTCGTTCATCACCATCAGCGCGTAGCGGTCCGGGTTGTCGCGCATCGCGCCGAGATGTCCGATGACGACGCGCCCCTGGTTCACGTCGTCCTTGTCGACGACGTAGACCCCGGGTCGAATCTCGTGATCCGGCGCCGGCACCGGCGTGGAGACCGGCTCGCGGGCCGGCCAGTCGGCCAGGCGGCCCTCCAGCCGGGCCAGGAAGTCGGCCGGCTCGACGTCCCCGGACACCGCGAAGATGAAGTTGCCCGGGTGGTAGTACTCGCGGTGGAAGGCGACCAGGTCGTCACGCGTGATCGCATCGATGCTCGCCCGCGTCGACGGGGTCGTCGTGAAGTGCCCGCCGCCCCGCAGCAGCCTGCGCCACTCGCGGACCTCGATGCTCTGCGTGCTGTCGTTGCGCCGCTCCATCTGCTGGAGGACCTGGCTCTTGGCGAGGTCGAGACGGTCCTGATCGAAGCGCGGCCGACGAAGCATGTCGAAGAACAGGTCCAGCGAGGCGTCGAGGTCCTTCGTCAGAGAGTTGACGCCGGCGCGGCCCGAGGTATCGCCGATGCCGCTCGACAACTGCGCGGCCAGGAACGCGGCTTCCTCGTCGAATTCCGCAGGTCCCCGCGCACCCGCGCCGCCAGCGCGCATCTGGCTGCCGGCCAGAGCTGCGAGGCCGGCCTTTTCGGCGGGCTCGAGATAGGCGCCGGTCCGCACCGTCACCGAGACCGACACCAGCGGCAGCGCTCGATCCGGCACGATGTAGACGACCGAGCCGTTCGACAGCTCGTGGCGATGCGCCGCCGGGTCCGGGGGATCGAACGCCAGATCCTCGAACACCAGGTCACGCGGATGCGCCGGGATCGGCTGGGCCAGGACCGGCGGGACGGCCAGACCTGCAGACACCACGCCCATCCAGCACCACACCGCGAATCGTCGCGCCCACGTCACCGCGCACCTCCCAACTCTTCGATCCGTTGCCGAACGAGCGCGACCAGCGCCTCGGCCATGTCCCGGTTCTCCGGCGGGACCTGCCCGACCATCTGCTCCGCCTGCGCCAGGAACTGATCGAGCTGCTCCTCCGGCATCTGCCCGAGCATCGCGCGCACCTGGCGGACCTGCTGCCGCTCGTCGTCGCTCAACCCCGCCAGGAGCGGATCCTCCTCGGTTTCCGTGCTCTCGTCGCGGTAGTAGACCGCCACCGCGCGCGTCTCGGGCGTGAAGTACCTGTTCGCCAC